>JAVEWL010000347.1:0-6196 GCA_034004565.1 FCB group bacterium
GCCCTGAAGCGCGGCGGGGTCGTTGAGGATGCCCTGGATGCGATCCTCCCCTTCCTTCAGCTTCTCGGCCCAAAACTTCGCCCGCGCGGCATCCTCCGGGAAGACCTCCGCCGCGCGCGCGTCGTAGGCCATGCAAAGGTGGCGCTCCGTGGCGTTCCCGTTCGGCGTGAGCGGCAGCACGTCGCGCTCGTAGTCGAGCTCGGCCGGCGCGAGATACGGATTCACGCGTTCGAGAATGGCGCGATTTCGCGACTGCGCGGCCGTCTTCATGCCCGCAAGAAAGCCCCCGTTCTTCACCGACGACGACGTGAAGCCCGCCCCCATGTGATAACTGATTCCCGGTTCGCCCGGGGAGTTGATTTCGCGGTCGCCGTACTCCGGCACGAAGATCCGTGTTTCCAGGCCCGCGCAGGCCTTGAGGCCCAGGCGCCGCGCCGCCTCCAGAAACTCGTCGACCGCATCGAGCACGTCAAAGTCCACCACGCCCGCCACGGCCAAGCCCGCGAGGCGTGCCTTCCATGCGAAGGCGGTCGGCGAATAACCGTAGCCGTTGTACGAGTAAAAGGTGTGGCTATGCAGGTTTACGGACGAAACGGGTTCCGGCAGGGCGATCAGGCGCCGTTCGACGAGATCGAGAAGCTTGTCGAGGGCCTCGCGGCGGACCTGCGGATCGAAATCGTTCAATTGCGCTTCATACTTCGGACGGTTTTCCAAGGCGTCTCTCCCAGACTTTATTGATGTTGGCGTTCCGGGAGATCGTACCGATTTTCAGGGGGGCGAGTCCAGAAAGAAACTCCGGCGGCGTACGCGTGTTTGTCCGGTCCGCTTACATTTGTGCTATGCTGTCCCCAGGGGCAAACCTGTTGCTAAACGCCGGACCGCCGATTGGCCTCGTGATCCGGCAGGGGAGATTTTCAAATGTCTGCCACCTTGACGCAACGAATCGCCACGTTTCTTCACCTGGGCAAGATGCCACTCAACATCCTCGGGCAGATCTCATCGGAGGGCGAAATCCTGTATTCGGCCGAAGGCATCGGCGAGACGGTCATACTGCGGAGCTTCCGCGCGCCGGGCCACTATGCCAGTCGCCGCAAGATGGCGTTTGTTGGCTACTTTGCCATTACCGAACGTCGGATTGTGGCAAGAGCCGGTGCCTACAACTGCATAGGCATCAACGTGTCCTTCGACGATCCGAGATTCCAACAACTCGAGTTCAAGGCAACCGAGAAATACCTGTGCATCGCTTACGACGCATCCATTCAGGCCGACAACATGTCCGGGCAGGTGGAAATCCGCCTTCACCTTCCCGATATCGACAAGGCCGCAAGAATACTCGCCGAAAAAGGCGCCCGCATCGACACCCCAAGTCTCGCCCATTAGCTATCGGGCAAATCACCCCCCAAGGACATGCCGCCTTTATATGCTTCTGGGTTCATCCGGTATTTCCGGGCCCCCTGTATGCGAACGCAGAGGCGAAGGAACGGGACTGGCCCTGTTTTGATGAGACCGTAAACTCGAAGGGGCGCGCAGGTCCGAATGGGAGGAGGAGCCTTGGAGGAGCGCCAGAATCCAAAACAGGTGCCTGTCCCCCTCAAGACGCTGTGTAATGGCAAAAGACCCCGCGCCGTGAGGGGGACAGTTGCCACTTTTGATCGTGGGAGCCTTCGACGGTAATCCCTTGCAGAAAGCGACTGGCGCTCCTTCGAGTCGTGGGGTTTATCAAAAGTGGAACAGTCCCGGTGGTGGTCCTTGTTAGACTCCGTTCCCGGAAATCCCGGATGCACCAGCAAGCTCACAAGGGTGGCATACTGGAAAGAAGAGTTCGGGGTTACATAAGGAAAACACCCCCAGGCCCATACTGCCGGGCTTGGGGGTGCCACAGAATCTGTTGGGGTAGATCAGATGCCGCTGCCGCCGATGTGGATGCCGCATTCTTTCTTGTCTTCGCCGGCCTGGTTGAACCAGCGCCAGCGACCTGCCCGCTTGTCCTCGCCGGAGCGCGTGGGTGTGGTGCAGATGACGCAGCCGATGCTCGTATAGCCTTGGTCATAAAGCCTGTTATACGGCACGTCATTCGCGCGGATGTGGTCCCAGATCCCCTGCTCGCCCCAATCCGCCAGGGGACTCAGCTTGACGATCTCGCGTCCGCCCTGGTTGACCACGGTCGCCTTCGGCACCTCCTTGCGAAAACTGGACTGGTCGCGGCGCAGCCCCGTGATCCACAGGTCGAGCGTCGCCAGGGCGCGGCCGTTCGGTTCCACCTTGCGAATACTGCAGCAGTACTCCTGCTTCGGCTTACTGTCGAAGAAGAGGTACTCACCGTGTTGTTCGACCATCCTGCGCAGGCGCTCGGGATCGGGCTGAAAACGTTCCACCCGGATACCGTAGCGTCGCTCGACCGCTTCAATGACCTCGTAGGTCTCGGGCGGCAGGCGGAGCGTATCGATCGTGAGCACACGAAGGTTGAGCCCGGCACGCGCGGCCAGATCGATGGTCACGCAGCCGGTGGTTTGAAAGCTGGTTACAATGCCCGCACGCTCGCCGTAGGTATCGGCGGCCCATTTCAGCAGCGCTTCCGCGTCCTGGGTGTTCAAATCATCGAGGGGAATGTGGCTTCCCAAAACGGCCATAATGCTTCTCCAGTGTAGCCTGCGAGCGGGAACTAAACTTCGGCGGAGGCGAGTGACGCGCGCAGGGCTTCCACCCCCTTCTTCGCCGACCAGTCGCCGAACGATTCGTTGTCGCCGCGCTCGGCCTTCCACAGATCGAACAGTTGCGAGATGAGCGGGGCCACGTTCGCCGTATGCACGTTTTCCATGAAGAGGTCGCAGAGGCGCGTGCCCAGCGGATCGCCGCCGGTATACACGTGGTAGCGGTCGGTGCCGTTCCCGATCAGGCCCAACTCCGCGGACCGCGGCCGCGAGCAATTGTTTGGGCAGCCGCTCATGCGGATGATGACGTTCGCGTCGCCGTGGCCTGCCTCTTCGATGGACTTGATGATGCCGGGAAGGGCGCGCTCGGCCTCGGACATCGCCAGGCCGCACAACGGCAGCGCCGGGCAGGCCATTTCGAGCCGCCGCAGCGTCGAGATGCCCTTATCCGTGGGCAGGCCGTATTCGTCCAGCAGCGCCTGCACGGCCGCGACGTCCTCGTCGCGAATGTTGGCGAAGATAATATTGTGATGCGCGGTAAGGCGCACGTCCGGATGGAAGCGCTCGACAATGGCGCGCAACCCGCTGCGGAAGCGGTAGGCGTCTTCAAAGTCGCGAACGCGGCCGTTCTCGACCCAGACGCCGACGTAGTTCAAACCGTCCTGGATTTGCCTGGACCAGCCGAGGTAATCCGGCTGAGAAAGCGGCTTCGTGTTGCGGGTCGGCGTTAGCGGTTTGCCATAGTATTCTTCAACCTTGGCGCGGAAGGCATCGAGGCCGATGTCGTCGATCAGGTACTTCATGCGCGAGTGCCGGCGGTCGGAACGCCCGCCGTTGTCGCGCTGGACCTTTACGATCGCTTCGAGCACGGGAATGACCTCGTGCTCCTGAACGAAGGCGAGATGCGTGGCCAGGCGCGGGTAGGTGGCCGGCTTCTTTTGCGTGAAGCCGAGACCGCCGCCGGCCAGGATCTCGTAGCCGGCGATGCGTCCGTTCTCGGTCACGGCCATGATGCCCACGTCGTTGGTGTACACGTCGATCGAGTTGTCGAAATCGGCCGTGATGCCAATCTTGAACTTTCGCGGCAGGAACGTAATGCCGTAAATCGGATCCTCGACCGCCTGTTCCGGCACAACCTTCTCGACAAAGGTCACCGTGCCGTCCTCGTGCACTTCGACCTTCTCGTCGTCCAGCCACAGGTCGTAATACGAGTGCGTCTTCGGCAGGAAATGCGCACTGATCTTCCGCGCCATGTCCATAAGGTCCGCGCCGCACTCCTTGAACTTCAGATCGATGTCCGCCACCGGGCAGCCGGTCGTGTTGCGGACCACGTCGCCGCAGCCGCCGAAGGTCGTGATTTCGGCGAGACGGTTCAGGTCGTGCACGAGGTTGCGCAAGTTCTTTTTCAGCACGCCGTGGAACTGAAAGTCCTGGCGCGATGTGATGCGCATGTCGTCCTGGCCGTACTTGGTCGCGAGGTCGTCGCAGATGAGGTACTGCTCCCACGACAGTTGGCCTGCCGGAAATTTCGTGCGCACCATCATCTTATAGTCTTTGTCGAGGCCCACCTTCTTGCGGGCGGTGCGCGTGTCGCGGTCGTCCTGCTGGTACGAGCCGTGGTGCTTCAGGATCTGCACGGCGTCGTCGGAGAAGTTCGGCGTCGGTTGGCCAAGCTCCTCCACCAGGGGGCCGTACAACCCGCGACTGGCAACCTTGAGGCCTTCAACCTTCGAGAGCGCCTCTTCCCCACTCGGTACATTGGCATCCGTGGACATCTGCGACATTGCTCCTCTTCCTGAACCCGCAATCTGGTGGAACCCCCGCGGCAGTCGACCCGGACCGCACTTCTGGCTTCAAACCCTTGCTTGGGTCGAGTCATTCCCGAGGGGTTCCCAGGACCGTTTCCTTATGCACTGAACAAACCGGAGTTTGGATATAATCCTGACATAAACTAGCAACAAAGTCAAGTTTAGCGCGCCGGATAGGGATATAGAAGGCAAGTCTCCACTCAATAATGGTTTACGCCCTACCTTCTCGGAAAAAGCTCCCGAAGACGGGTCGATACGAAGCGGTTAATGGAGCGAACCAGGGACGGGTCCGGGTTAATGAACCGAATGCCCAGCAACTGTGAATCCGCCGGACCTTGGGGCTCGTCCGTCATGGAGATATGCACCACTTGGCCGAGGGCGCTGTGCTGGGCCTCGCCGGGGAGCGAAAAACTGAATTCAACGGTCGTGTTGAAATCGAAGGGCGCATTGGTGCGCACGAGCACGCCGCCGCTGCTGATATTCAGAACGGCCGCGTCGTACTTCCGGACATGCACCTGGTCGCGAATCTGGACCGTCAGGTCGGTAGGGATGCGGCACGAGACACGGTGATGCGTGCGGCGATAGCTCGTCGGCTTTTCGACGATGATCGTGTCGTTCCCGTCTTCAGCACCGTGCAGCACGAGCGCGGGGTAGCAGTCAAAACCGCCTTCGTCGTGGAACTCCAGGTAGACACGCATCCCTTCCACGGGGTAGTCGCGGCCCGGGAAGGTCACGCGAACAAAATCATCGCCGATCTCCACAATGCGGATAAGGAAATGCTCGTCCATCACGTTAAGCAAACAACTCTTGCCAACAAAGATGTGTCCGCCAGGCGACGGATTACTTGCCTCGGGAACCATGTCTTACGTCCTCCTTAACCCTGTAAGGCATTCTAACACACATTCGCACAATGCGAATAATTGTCTAAGATTTGGGATATGCGTCCCAGGAAAAGCAACTCTTCCCATTCCGGCCGGCCTGATGGTTGGGCGGTTCGTAGAGGAAGAGGTTGACGGCTCGGATGAAAGGACCTAGAATGCCCTTCGCACACGAGAGTATCGGTGCTGCCTCACCAGATGCGCCCCTGATGGGGTGTGTCCAACCCATTCAGCGATCCAAGGTCTTTTCCGCACGGGCCGGCCACTCGCCCGTCCAACGAAGGAGAACCGTCTCATGCCTTGGAAAAAGGGACAAGTCTATCAGTGCCCCGACGACGAGTGCGGCTGCGAGGTCATGGTCACGAAGGCCCCGAACGAGGAATTCGAAGCGGAGGAGGAGTATCCGCCCACCTGCTGCTGCGGCAACGAGATGGAACTCAAGGGCGGCGACGAGTAAGACTCCCCTCACCCTGTCGCGGCCTGTCTTGATCGGTTCGCCGGCGATAACCCATAGTATCGCCGGTGGAGCGGTGCGCCTCTTCAATGAGAGCGTATACCTTTCCTGATTCCGGCAGTTCAGGAATCGACGGCGATCGAGCTGAGACCGCAGTGGGTGTGCGGCACTTCTCGACTCAATCATACTCGGGGGCCATCTCAAACTTGCCTAAGCCATCCGCATCGCCTTCCGCAGACGGATCACACCCCTTGTCCCCGATTGTGGTGTGGGTTGCCGTGGGTGTGTTGCTGGCGGTGGTCATCGGAATCACGCGCCTCTTCGGTCCTGAAATGCCGACGGAACCAAGATCTTCCGAGGTCAAGTACGAGGCCTACGACGCCCCCCTGTTTGTACCGGCCGACT
>JAVEWL010000348.1:0-6194 GCA_034004565.1 FCB group bacterium
GACACACCAGCAGGGCATAATCGCGATGCCGTCTCCAGTGCCGCAGCGATTGAACCTTGAAATCCTTCTGATTCTTCGCCGTGCGGCTCAGGCGGAACGCCTTCGCATCGGCCACCAGCGCGTACCCGCCGCCCCGCATTTCCACGTCGGCCGAGTCCACCCGCTCGCGTAACACCTCGCACCGGAAACCCAGGCTCCGGAACGCCACCGCCAGCAGCACATCCGTGTACTTCGAATACAATTTCTCGTCCCGCGAGTCCTGCCTGTAAGACTCCGGAATCGCCCCGCACAGTTGCAGGTGTTCCAGGAGCGCGGAATTCCCCTCGGCGCTCACCTCGTCCTCGATGTCTTCCTCCATCGCCGAGACCGACTCGACAAATTCCTCCTTTCGTAAGGTTATCCGGTTGACCCAATGCGCGCGCCGCTCCCGACTGCAAACACCGATCCTCTTCATACCGATCTCCCCAGACCCTCGAAGAACCCCCTTGCCGGAATATCTTGAGTTATGCGGACGGTACGTGGAACGCATTCACGCTCGTGATTCAACAGATGTCGCGCCTTGACGAGCGACGACCGCAACGCCGCCCGCCGATCTCGGATCGAGTGGTAAACCGTTGAATGGCCCCCCCGAAGGCCGAATAGGGGCAATCCTAATGTAGTGTAAGTTCACTATATACGGACAGCGACAAAAATGCAATAGACTTGACAGATCAAGACGCGGCCGCAAGCTTCGCGCATGCCGCCGCGTCGTCTCGTAAAGGGCGCTCTATCCCAGCCACTGCGGATTGTGCGTGGTGGCGTCGAACCGCGTGCCGGTTTTGAACTGCTCGTACTGGCCCGTGGCGGCCGCCTCCGCGCCACGCTCCAGCAGCGCCGTAAGCTGTGTGTCGTCCAGCGGCTTGAAGTCGCGCACTGCCCGCAGGCCCTGCTCCAGACGCTCCATGCTGTCCATCCCCGTGATCACCACCGACGTCGGCAGCGTCATCGCGTAGTGCAGGCATTCCACCGGCGAGGCCACCTTCGCTTTGAGGATGTCGCCGCTGGCCAGCGGCTTCATGCCCAGCACCCCGATGTTCTGCTTGAGCAGTTCCGGCAGCACGTGCTTCTCAAAGCTCCGGAAATGCGCGTCCAGCACATTGAGCGGCATCTGCACCGTATCCCACGTGAACCCGTGCTGCCCGGCAACCTCCAGCGCCCGCAGGTGCACGGCCGGATCCTTGTGTCCCGTAAAGCCGATGTAGCGAATCTTCCCCGCCTTCTTCGCCTCGAGGGCCGCCTCCATGCCGCCGCCCTCCGCGAAGATCCGGTCCGCATCTTCCATGCGGATGATCTCGTGGAACTGCCAAAGGTCGATGGTTTCCACGTCCAGCCGCTTCAACGACTCCTCCAGCTGCCGCGCCGCCGACGCCTTCGTGCGGCCGTCCACCTTCGTCATCAGGAAGGCCTTCTCGCGGTATCCGTCCTTCAACGCCTTGCCCATGCGAATCTCGCTCTGGCCGTCGTTGTAGCCCCAACTGTTGTCGAGGAAATTAACCCCCGCATCCATCGCGCCGCGGATGATGCGGATGCTCTCCTGCTCATCCGGCTGAATTCCGATGTGATAGCCGCCCACGCCCAGGAGCGAAACCTGCTCGCCCGTGCGGCCCAGCGTGCGGTAAATCATGTCGCCCTTGCGCGTGTCCTCCGCGCGCGCCGAACGACCCAGCGCGCCCAACCAAAGCGCAAGACCCGTCGCATACGTCGCATTCTGCAAAAAGTTGCGTCGATTCATACAACACCGTCCTCATCAGCCCTTGGCGGGGCGGGGTTACGCCGGTTCAGGTTTGCATCCGCGTCTTTTTATGGGATGCAAACCTGAACGGCTTACCCCATGAGCATGCGGATTCAATCCTGATCCGGTCTAGTGTGGGTACAAGGAAAGAGGTCGAAGCGACCTTGGACGATGAGAGTTTAGAAGAAGACCCGAAAGCCTTCCTCCGTATTTTCGCCTCCCCGCCATACCAAGTCAAGACAACACACTCAGGTTCCTCCCACCTTGCCCCAGAGAAAGGGAACAAGATTTCACCAGAGTGCGGCGCTTCGCCTATCCACCCAATCGCGTGACCCACGCCCCCAACGGGCTCCCTCTCCCCCTGGGAGAGGGGCGGGGTGAGGGGAGCCCAATGTCCTTGCTCTCGTTGGTGTCCTTACCAGCGCCACCGCACAAAAAAAAGGGCGGCGCCGAGGGGGTGAACCCCGGCGCCGCCCATGCGGGTCGGTTAAGACTAAGAATCCTTCTTGAAGAAGGACAGGATGTCGTTCCAGATCTCTTCGAGGGAATCGCCGATGCTGGCAGCCTTGACAACCGTGATCTTCGACAGGTGCTTCATTGTTCGCTCCTACTTTTCCATTCGTCTCGCCTTGCCACACATCGGAAAAGAACGTTCCCTGGCTCGTTGAGACATCCCTGTTAACCGCGGACGGCGCGACATGCTATCGCGGGCCCCGGCTACGTCACTCCGTATACCGGGCGACGGGCCCGAGGCCCGCCTGCCTTTCCGGCATGTCAACAATAATGCCGAGCCCTGAAAACGTTACACGCGGGACACGCCCCCAAAAAAATAAGCGGCACGAAGCCCATCGGGACTTCGCGCCGCCAACCCCACGCACAATTAGGCGATGGGCTCGACTTTCTTGTGCAGGTCGATGACCGCCTCGGGGTCTTCGAGGAAAGCGATGATGCTGTCGACCAGGTTCGGATGATCGACGGGGAAACCTGCTGCCTTCGAGGGGACGGAAACGAGCGTGATGTGCTTCATGATGTTCTCCTGCTTTTAGCCCTTCTCTTGTTTGCACACTACCGCTACCGGTACGCAGGACGCGCTACGCAAGTACATGTACTCACGGCACCCGCCCTTTTCCATGCAGCGGCACCTCCATTATAGCGCAAACGGACTGTTTTTGAACATATCTTCAATGGGTTTCTCCGGAAGTCGAGGGGCGGCCGGAGCCTTATGTGTTTCTATGCAATTTCTGGAATTACCCGGATCGCCCGATTGCGTCCTTGTGCCGCTCCCTTGCCTTGCGTAGACTGCAAGCGTGGCAGGCAATTCACCGAAGGGAGCGGACCATGAACGCAGGACGTTTGATTGCAATTCTTGCTGTGCTGGGAACGATGCACGCCGTCGCGGCGCCCCCCCAAGGCGCGCTGGATCCCGCGAAGGGCGAACCCAGCCCCGACGGCGCCATCGTCTGGTACGACGCGCTCGAGCTCGGCCTCGAAGGACAGGGCTGGAGCACCGGACTGAAGAACCCCTACGACCGTCTCCCCGCCGAAGCGGAAGGCATTGTGCCCCCGCACGTCTGGGGCCTGTCGCAGCAGTCGGCCGGACTTTGCGTGCATTTTCAGACCGACTCTCCGAGCGTTTCGGCACGCTGGTCGCTGCGTTCGGACAGCCTCGCCATGCCCCACATGCCCGCCACCGGAGTGAGCGGACTTGACCTCTATGTGCGCCACGAGGGACGCTGGATCTGGGTGGCCAACGGCCGCCCGGCGCAGACCAAGGACAATGAAATGAGCCTGAAGGACGCCCCCGAAGGCCTGCACGAATACCTGCTCTATCTGCCGCTTTACAACGGCACCGAGTCGCTTCGGATCGGCGTTGCCGCCGGCAAGACTCTCGCCAAGGCCTCGCGGCCCGCCGAAAGGGTCAAGCCGGTGCTCGTCTGGGGCTCCTCGATCACCCAGGGCGGCTGCGCTTCCCGGCCCGGAATGGCCTATCCCGCCATCCTCGGCCGCCGGCTCGACAGGCCCTTCATCAACCTCGGCTTCTCCGGCAACGGTAAGATGGATCCCGAGGTCACCCGTTTCATCGAGAAGCTCGACGTCGCGGCGTACGTCATCGACTGCGCCCCCAACATGACCCCCGAGTCGATCACCGAGCGCGCCGAGCCCCTCGTGAGGAGTCTGCGCGCGGCGCACCCCGATACGCCCATCGTGGTTGTTGAAAACGTGCCCTACCAGCAGTCGTTCTACCTCCAGGGCTCCCGCGACGGGTACACGGCAAAGAACGCGGTGCTTCGCGCCGCGTACGACCGCCTCGTCGCGGATGGCGTCAAAGGCCTGTTCTACATTCCGTCGACCGAGCTCCTCGGCCACGATAGCGAATCCACCGTCGACGGAACGCATCCCAACGATCTCGGCTTCCAGCGCATGGCCGACGCCATGGAGCAGACCCTGCGCCAGGCCCTGGGGCAATAGAAACCACAACCCATCAAGAGCGGGTCTTATGGGAACCCATAGGACCCATTCGGCCATCGCCGTAAGTCAAACCTAAAGAGGTCAACGCCATGTTAAAGCGCTCCTTCCGCTTGTCGATTGCCGTCCTCCTGCTCATCGCCGCCGCCCAGGCGTGGGCGCAGGAGTCGGCCGTAAAGTCGGCCATGGACTCCATCCGCGGCCGGCTCGCCACATCGCTGACCCGCGATCAGCTCGTCAACCTCGATGCCGCCACGGTCGACAAGACGGTCACGCCCGAAGAGCGGCGCATCCTCGCCACTGAATACTGGAGCTTTGACGCAAATGTCCCGGTGATCGTCTCCGTGATGCGCCCCGCGCAGCAGAAAACCGTGCCCTGGTGGCTGACCGAGGCCGGCTTCACCAGCACCGGCCAAACCGTGCGCAACGAGAACTACGAGTATGATGTCTGGCAGAAGAACTTCGACGCCGGACACATCGGCCTCGGCATCAACGGCTTCGACGGCCACCGTCCGCCGTATTTCGTTTGCGTGGGGCCGCGGGAGAAGGGCGCGGACTTGAAGCTCAGCAACTTCTTCCCGGCGAACCAGAAGGTATGGCCGATGCGCAAGGGCGCGACGACCTACCACGATTGGACCGAGCTCGTGATCACGGAACTGCCCGAGTCTATCGACGGCCATCTGCTGCTGCCGACCATTCGCGGCCGATCGCGCGAGGCTCACCTCATGGGCGCCTTCCGCGAAACGGCGGAGCCGTCCTCGGGCAAGCCGGACCAAGTGGTGCTTACCTGGAGCGACGACCCGAAGACCACCATGACCGTCCAGTGGCGCGCCAACGCTTCCGTTGAAGACGGCCTCGTCCGCTATCGCGAGAAGGGCGCCGAAGCTTGGACCGAAGCGGCGGCCGATCGGGTTGTGCTTCAGGATCTGCTGATCCTCAATGACCCGCGCGTCAGCCGCTTTACCGCCGTCGTGCGCGGTCTCAAGCCCGCCACCGCATACGAATACACGGTAGGCACGGCCGTCGACCGAACCGAGCCGGCGCAATTCACCACCGGTCCCGCGGACGCCTCGCCGTTTACTTTCCTCGTGCTCAGCGACACGCACAACAAGCCCGAAACGGGCGAACTGGTCGAGGGGGCGCTGAAGGCCTATCCCGCCGCCGCCTTCCTCACCATCTCCGGCGACCTCGTCGGCACCGGCCAGCATCGCAACGACTACGAGCAGCTTTTCGCCGAACTCGCCCCGCTCGCGCGCACCCGCCCCGTCATGCCCGCGCTCGGCAACCACGACACCATCGACGGCCTCGGCAACGACGTCTACCTCGCGTTGTTCGGCCTTCCCACGAACGGCAGCCCGTCCATACCCGCCGAGCAAACGTACAGCTTCCGCTACGGCAACGCCCAGTTCATCGTGCTCGACTCGATGTCAACGGAACAGACCCAGGCGCCCTGGCTCGAGGAACAACTCAAGAACAGCGACGCCAAATGGAAGTTCGTCGTGTTCCACTTCCCGCCCTACTCCTTCGACGAAGACGTCTACCAGGCCATGCTCGACTCGTGGATTCCGCTCTTCGACCGATACAACGTCGACATGGTCTTCACCGGCCACGTTCACTATTACCTGCGCACTCTGCCCATGCGCGAGCACAAGCCGGCCCCCGACGGCAAAGGCACGGTCTACATGATTTCCGTCGCCGTGAAGGGCCGCAACCACGAAGTACCCAAGCCCGACTATGCCGCCGCTGTGAGCACCGCCGGCATCCCCATGTACCTCGCCATAACCGTGGACGCCGGCGGCGTCGTCCTGCGGGCCCAGGACGCCACCGGCAAGATCCACGACGAATACACCATGGAAAAACCGTAGCAAGCTCGACCAACGCGGAACCCCGCGGCACCCCCAAGTCGGCTTCATGGCTTGGGGGTGTCTTCTTTTTGACGGGATGAGAAAAGGCTAGA
>JAVEWL010000349.1:0-6192 GCA_034004565.1 FCB group bacterium
CCCCTCGCCCCAAGGAGAGGGAACAAGACTCCAAGCGGTTGTAGCGCTCGGCGACTCACCCACCAACGCGACCCTCTCCCAAAACGGGCTCCCTCTCCCTGGGAAGAGCGCTGGGGTAAGGGAGGCATTCGTCCTTCTGCTCCCTGCTTCCCGACCTGCCTCTTCAACCTCCAAGCAGCCCTTGCCATTGCATGACCCCAACCACAGACACATCCCCTATTGCGCCGGCCACACATAATTTTGAACCGCCACTCCCCGCCCTTCCACCACCAAGGCGGCACGAAACTCGGGAGCGACGTCCAAACTCAGCACGGTCCAACGCCCGGGTTCTTCGGGCTCCCCCTCGACGTGCAGCAATGCGGGCTTATCCCCGCCCACGGTCATGGCGAAACGCCGCATGCCGAACCGCAACCCCACTCCGCGCGCCTTCACATAAGCTTCCTTACGCGTCCACGACGTGTAGAACAACTCGGGGAGCTCTTCCTCCGGCACGCCCTGAAAAGCCTCCACCTCGACCTCCGAAAAAAAACGCCCGATGAGCTTGCGCAAGGGCCGGTCCGAGGCGATGTACTCGATATCCACGCCGATCTCGCGGTCCCGCACCACCGCCACCATCACCTCGTCGTGCGAATGCGTCAGGTTGAAGCGCAGCCACGGCGCCAGCCCATCACTGAGATCGGGCTTGCCGTACTCATTCCGCCGGTACGCGATCTCTCTCACACCGACCCCGGCGTACCGCGCCAATATGTCCCGCAACACGCCCTGCGCGCACACATACCGCTCGCGATCACGCTCGGCGCGAAGCCGCTCGGCCAATGCCAGTTCCTCCGCGGTCAAGGTCTCGCGGAACCGCTGCCGCCATTCTTCCGGCAGGTCCGCGCGGGCCCGCCAAAGATGCACTTCGCCTTCGGGTAGTTGCACGTCTATTTCTCGCGTTCTAGATTGAAAGGCACGTTCACGGCCACGGGTTGCGGTGCGCCGACTTCGTCCTCGCGCTCGTGCGACAACGCATAACGAGAGGTTGCACCCGGCGCATCCACGGTAAGCGTGTGCGGTCCGTCGGGAACGCCCTCCAAGGTCGCGCTGAAGCTCGTGCCGGTGAGGCCCTCGGCCAATACGCGCCCGTCCAGCAGCACGCGAAAGCCTTGCGGCGCAGGACCCACAGAGGCCCACTCGACGACGAGCGGCAAGTCTTTCACCGTCGCGGCAGGCGCCGGCGCGCTCACGGCGAGAAGCGTATCGCCGCTTGCCCCGCGCAGCACGTCCATCAAGGCGCGGGTCAGGTTGTGGTAGTAGTAGCCCCAGCCGCCGTTGCCACGATAAGCCGCAGCAGTGGGCGATACCGGCTCGATATCGTCGCTAAACTCGGGGCTGTAACTGTCCACGTAGATATCGTGGTTCGGACCGTACCCCTTCCCCTCCAACTGGCCCGCGTATTCGTTCCACTGGTGCAGGAAGACGACTCGCGGACGCGTGTCGTAGGCCGCTTTAAACGACTCCAGGTAAGTCGTCCCGCCCATTCGTCCGCGCGCCTTTGCTCCAATCCACCCGAACTCGGCGAAGTAGGCCGGCGTAATCGTGGTCGCCTCCGCCTTCCCGTCTTTGTAGGTCACCACCGGCCGGAGGCTACCGTCCATCCAGGACCAATAGCCTTTTTCTTCCACGCGCGTAATCTGAAGTTGCGTGCCCATGTAACGTACCGTGAACCGGTCGTCGGCGGGCACAGGCTCCTTCGACGCAATGGTGCCGCAGTCCAGAATGACCACCAGCGGCTTCCCGTCAAAGTCCTGCATCAGGCCCTCGAAGCGCGGGTTGTTCACGTAGTTCTGGTAGATCCAGTCCAGTTGCTCGTTCATGGCCACCATCGTCGTGGGCGGACCGTTGCTCAAGCCCGGCATGATGGCCACCTTCGGCACGGGAATGCCCTCCGCCTTCATTTCCGCGAGCGTTTCGAGCATAAGCGTCGTGCCGTGAATGATTTCGTTGGTGGCCGGTCCGCGCTCACTCCAGTGCTGCTTGCCCCAGATGTGATTCGACCAGTCGGAAAGAATGCAGTCAATGCCTGCGTCCGCAAACCACAGCACGTGCTGCCGCATGACGTCGCGGTTGTACGAATCGTAGAAGCCGACGACCGGGACCGCCTGGGCGGTCTGCCAATAGGCGTTCCGCGGCGTGAACCAGGACTCCCACTGCATGATGAACAGGGTATCCGACGGCGCGTGCGGCGCGATGCTGCGCCGCGTGACGGTCACGCGCACGGGTTCCGACACGACCGCACCCTCGTCCAGCAGGCGTCCGGCCAGGAGAGTCTCCTTATCCGTAACCTCCGGCCATCCCCGCAAGAGCACGGGCCACGCCGACGGTTCATTCGCTCCGCCGACCACCGTCACCGCGTCGCCGCCCTCCGCCACGCCAGGCCAGCCCGTGGGCGCTGTGGACCACGCGCGCCAGGTTTCGTCTGAGCGGCACGCGCCGCTTTGCTTGTCGCTTTTCCAGTCAAGCCGCGCCAGCAGGCCGCCGGGACCCTCGTAATTGTTCGCCTTCACGGACAGCGTGTTCACGCCACTGCGCAAGCGGGTCTCCAGTCCCCCATAAACCGTTGTCTTAAGCAAGGATTGCGTTTTGCCCAGCGGCTCGCCGTTCAGGAACACCTCGCAGGAATCGTCCACCGCCACCCAAAAGGTCCCAGACGCGGGAAAGCCGTCGAGTTCGAACTGTTTCTGAAGGAAAACGTCCTGCCGCGCCGATGCGGGCTCCTGCCCCCAGATCCACGCCGACTTCGGGCCCGCTGTTTCGGGCAGCGCGCGAACCTTGATCTCCGCCGGACCGGGATTCGGCAACGGCAGCCAAAAGCGGGCGTGGCCGTCGGCGTCGGTGCGTTCGTGCGAGCCCCAGCGCCGCTCGTTTACATAGGTCAGCACCTGGCAGTCCACAAGCGGCCGGCCGCCGTCGTCTTTCACGACGGCATCGACGATCACCGTCCGCCCCATCCCGATCGTCGCACGGTCCGCATTAACCTCGATGCTGACACCCCACGCCCCAGTCATCACCAACATCAACAATCCCACGACCACACCACTCATCGCGCGCATTCAGAATCCCTCCTTTGCAAGGAGGGACATTCTAGCGGATTTGAATCAGAATATTCAGCGTCGGAAGGCACATCAGCCCGCCAGATACTCGCATATCCCGCGTCCACACCTTTGTGGCACCCCCAAGTCGGCTTTTTTTCTTGGGGGTGCCACAAAGACACCCAAGTCGCGCAACCGCTGACGAGGAAATGCCGACTGCGGCACCCTGTCTATATCGCGGCGCCGTCGGCGAGAATGTGGTCGGCCGCACCCGAAAGCGAAAGACTATTCGCCGTCGCAGTCTTCTGCAGATAATGAAAAGCGTCCGCCTCCATCAGCCCTTGATGCCTCCAGAGATGTTCCAAGGCGCGCTGCACGCCTTTCAGGCGCGCCAGCGCATCGACATGATCGATTGACTCCGCCAGCAACAGCCGAAAGCGCTCGAATCGCGCCAGAACAGTCTGAATCCCCGCGTTCAGTTGCTCTTCGTCAACCGGTTTGGTCAGGTAATTCGCGACGCAGTAAGTGGTGGCAGAATCCACCCGGGAGGCCTCGTCGAAACCGCTCACGAAAACCACCGGCAGGGTCTGTTCCTGGCCGATGCGGCGAATGGCTTCGTACCCGTCGCACTGGGGCATGCGGATATCGGTCACGATAAGATCGGGAAGGGTTTGCATGCACAGCGCCACGAGTTCGACGCCGTTCTTCGCGACGGCAACGACCTCGTGACCGAGCATCGAAACCGTCTCTTCAAGGTACATCTGCATGACGGGTTCGTCGTCGGCAACAGCAACTCGTAATACTTCAGGCATTTCGGCTCCTTGGGAACCGTTCTCCACTCCCACGAGGCCGGCGGCGTAGAAATCGTCGCCCCGGAAGTGTGGTACTCGTCAAATGGACGCTTCACCTAATGGAACATTCCCTTCACTTATAGTTATACCAACTTGTGCCGAAAAATGCGCGACCCCATAGGCAAGCCGCATTTCAGCCACTTACCGCACCTGAATCCGATAGGTACCGGACCCAAGTTCGAACACGCGCCCCTTTTCCGTTTGCGTGCCCTCGGGCAACGCCGGCCGGTCATTCTGAAAACCGGCGGAATCCAGCGCTTCCACATAGCTCAGCGTCACCTTCGACTCCGCCGCCGCCGGCGCCACAACCGTCGCCGTCGCGTTCGGGGGAATCGTTACCGTCAGTTCAAGCCCATCCGCAAGGCGCCGCCACGAACTCGACACGGGACCGCGCACGGTTTCCACCGAAGCTTCCGCAAACGACAAATCGTTCGTAACCAGCGGCGCAACGGTGAAGTGGCGGTACCCCGGTTCAGGAAGCGTGTTGATGCCCGCCACGTCGCCCTGGAGCCAGTCAACCACGCTTCCGTACATCACGTGATTGTGCGAATTCATCTCGGAACCGGTCTTCTCCTCCCACAGTTCCCACAGGGTCGTCGCCCCACGGGCGCGCATGAAACCGTAGCTCGGGTAGTCTTCCTTGAGCGTCATCAGGTAGGCCAGATCGACGTTGCCCGGGTTGTTCAGCGCCTTGTAAAGGTATTTCGTGCCGATGATGCCCGTCGCAAGATGCCCCGCCCGTTTCTCGGCGATCTCCTTGCGCAGGTGCGTAAGCACGGCGGGCTTCACATCGTCCGGAACTAGACCGAGGTACAAAGGAAAGGCCTGCGAACACTGGCTGCCGTTGCCATAGAAGCCCTGTTCCCGGTTAAGGAAACGGCCATTAAACGCCGCCGCGATTTGAGCCCTGCGCTCCTCATAGCGCTTCACGTCGTCCGCCTTGCCCAGGACCTCCGCGAAGTCCCGCAATATTTGCGCGGTCCAGTAGTGATAGCAGGAGGAAACGAGTTCGCCCGGCGTCTCCTCCACGGCGCACCAGTCGGCGAACTTATTGAACTCCAGGATACTGTCCTTCGCCTTGTCCTCAAGGGTCTTAAACCAGCGCGCAATGTTGTCGTAGTGCTCGCCGACCACACGCTTGTCGCCGCAATAACGATAGAGGTACCACGTGACCAGCGGGTACGCCGCCGCCCAGGAGGGCGAACCTTCGTGTTCGCCTCGGTAGGCCGGGCTGTAGTCGGGAACAAAACCCTCGGGCGACTGCGAATCGGCAATGACCCGCAGCCAGTTCTCGTAAAAGGTCACGGCGTCGTAATTCAACAGGATAGCTTCCGCCGCGAGGTGGGCGTCGCCCATCCAGCCCATACGCTCGTCGCGCTGAGGGCAATCCGTCGGAATGCTCATCGCGTTGCTCACGATGCTCCACATCGTCATCCGGTAGATCGTGTTGAAAAGCTCATTCGAGCTCGTGAAGGTCCCAATGCGGTCCAAATCGGTATGCACCACCCGCGCCTCGAGATCCTCGGGCTTGAGTTCGCCGGGCCAGCCGGTCACTTCGACGAAACGAAACCCATGCTGCGTAAAGCGCGGCTCGTAGGTTTCAACATCCTTGCCCTTGGCAATGTAGCGATCGGTCGAACGCGCCGAACGCAGGTTTTCCGGATTAAGCGAGCCGTCCTCGTGCAGCAGCTCCGCCGTGCGCATCGCAATCTCGGTGCCCGCCGGCGCCTGTACCTTCAGGCGCAGCCAACCCGTGAGGTTCTGGCCAAAATCGACAATGAAAGACCCTTCCGGGCGCTTCGTGATCGCCACCGGCTTCCGCGACGCCGTCACCCGAATCGGCGGCATAACCTGCGCGGAAAGCGCCGCCGGCGGATTCTCAAGCAGCTTCACCGCCTTCCACGCGGAGTCATCAAAACCGGGCGCGTTCCAGTCCGGCACTTCCAGCCGCGCATCGTAGGTTTCGCCGTGGTACAGGCTGTCAAAAACCACCGGGCCCGTGCCCACCTTCCCCGAGTCGTCCGTCACGATATGGCCGACGCTGCCGTCTTCGTATTCGTTGCGCTGGTGCAGCCATGCGGCCGGCGTCTTGCGCCACCAGCCGTGGCCGACCGTCATCCCCACCGCTTTCGCGCCTTCTTGATGAAGTTCGGTCACGTCGTAGGTGCTGTACAGTGCGCGCTTGGCGAAAAGCGTATTACCGGGGTCCATGACGCGGTCCCCGGCGCGCTGTCCGTTCACATAAAGCTCGTAGTAATGCAGGCCGGAAA
>JAVEWL010000350.1:0-6167 GCA_034004565.1 FCB group bacterium
GGCGCTGGACCCGTCGTCGCTCGAGTTATACGAGCGGGCGGTGCGCTGGCCGTGGCCGAGTCCTAGTGCGCACGCGCATTACGGGTATGCGCTGGGACAGCAAGAGCAGGTCGAGGGCTCGATGCGGCAAATGGAACTGGCGCTGCGGGGGCTGGATACGGGGGACTTGTATTACGGTCTCGGGGCGATGGCGCTGCGGTTGCAGGATTACGCGGCGGCGGAGCGGTGGTTCGAGGAGTGCGTGTACCGGTGGCCCTCGAAGGCGGAAGCGCGGGAGTTGCTGGAGCGCGCGCGTCGGCTGCGGGATGAGCAGGGGGAGTGAAGAAATGGGTCTTATGGGTCGTATGGGAACTCATACGACCCATAAGACCCATCGCTTGTGCCGGTTGGCCGTAGACGGGTGATGCGGGATATAATCGCTGACCATGGTTAATACGAAAGATCAGATTCCCGTGGAGGTCCAGGAGCGCAGCGATCTCCTTCGGGCGGAAATCGAGCGGCATAACCGGCTGTACTATGTCGAGGCCTCGCCGCAGATCACGGATATCGAGTTTGACGCGCTTCTCAACGAGTTGAAGGAGCTGGAGGAGCGGTATCCGGCTTTGGTGACGCCCGACTCGCCGACGCAGCGTGTGGGCGGGGCGCCCATCGCGGGCTTCGAGACGGTTGAGCACGCCGTGCCGATGCGGTCCATCGACAACACCTACAACGAAGCCGAGCTCCGGGCCTTCGACGAACGCGTGCGGCGTGGTCTTGGGGAGGAGTTGCCGACCTACGTGGTGGAACTCAAGATTGACGGGGTGGCCATTTCGATACGCTACGAAAACGGCCGGCTTGCGCGCGCGGCGACGCGGGGCGACGGGTTCCGGGGCGACGACGTAAGCGAGAACGTGCGCACGATCCGTTCCATGCCGCTTCGGCTTCATGGCGAGACGCCGCCCCTGCTGGAGGTGCGCGGCGAGGTCTACATGACCAATAAGGAACTTCAGCGCCTGAACCGCTTGCGCGAGGAAGCGGGCGAGGCGGCCTTGGCGAACCCGCGCAATACGACGGCGGGGACCTTGAAGCTGCTGGATTCGCGGCTGGTGGCCCAGCGCAAGCTGGAGGTGTTGTTCTACGACATCGCGCCCATGGAAGGGCTTGACCTGAAGTCGCACTGGGACACTCTGGCGCGGCTGAAAGCCTGGGGATTGCCCACGAGTCCTTACAGCGAACGTTGCGAGAATATTGATCAGGTTTTGGCCGTCTGTACGAAATGGGAAACTAAACGGACGGAATTGGCATTTGAAATAGATGGAATGGTTATCAAGGTCGATTCGGCAACGCAGCGCACGCGCCTGGGCAGCACGTCCAAGGCGCCTCGCTGGGCGATTGCCTTCAAATTCCAGGCGCAGGTGGCCCAGACCGTCGTGCGTGCCATTGCGGTACAGGTCGGGAAGACCGGCGTGCTGACGCCCGTGGCCGAGATGGAGCCGGTCCATTTGGCCGGTACGGTGGTGCGCCGCGCCTCGCTGTACAACTTCGAGGATTTGACCAAGAAGGACATCCGCGTCGGCGACACGGTCGAGATTCAGAAGGCGGGGGAGATCATCCCGCAGGTGCTCCGCCACGTGCCCGAGCTTCGGCCGAAGGGCGCCAAGGCCTTTCCGATTCCCACGTGCTGCCCGGAATGCCAGTCCGAGGTGCACAAGGACCCCGAAGGCGTATACCTGCGCTGCCTGAACGTGTCGTGTCCCGCGCAGTTGAAGGAGCGCTTGCGCTACTTCGCGGGCCGCGGCGCGATGGATATTGAGAACCTGGGCTCGGCGTTGATCGAGCAACTGGTGGATCGCGGGCTGGTTAAGGATTTGTCCGACCTCTACGACCTGGACGAGCAGACGCTGGCCGGTTTGGACCGGATGGGCGCGAAATCGGCGGCGAATATTGTGGCGGCGCTCGAAGCCAGCAAGACGCGGCCGCTCCACTTCCTGTTGAGCGGCCTGGGCATTCGGCACGTGGGCTCGCGCACCGCCGAGGTGCTTGCGCAGCAGTATGGTGACATGGACGCGCTCATGAATGCGTCGACGGAAGAGCTGGAGCGCGTATTCGAGGTCGGCGCGGTGGTGGCCGAGAGCGTGCACGATTTCTTCCACACCGATCGCAATCGAGAGTTGATAGAAGCGTTCCGCCGGCACGGCCTGCGGATGGACGAGCCGCAACCGGTGCACGGGCCGCTACCGCTGGCGGGAAAGACGCTCGTGGTGACGGGCTCGCTTCAGCGGTATTCGCGCACGGAGATCGAGGACCGCATAAAGGCCCTGGGCGGGCGCGCCAGCGGCTCGGTGAGTGCCAAGACCGACTACCTGGTCGCGGGCGAGGACGCGGGGTCGAAGCTTGCCAAGGCGCAGAAGCTCGGCGTGACTGTGCTCACGGAAGACGAATTCGAGGCGCTGGCCGGAGGAAGCGAATGAGCGAACTTCGCCTCGAATGCCCGCCGGTGCTCGATCAGGAGACGGGCCGCGAGCTGCTTACGTCGGTTTCGAAGCAGAACGGCGACGGCGCGGGCGATGTGGTGCTCGACTTCGCCAAGACGGAGCGGATGGATTCCCGCGGCGGCGCGTGGTTGATTGAGATTGCCGACCAGGTCCGTTCGCGCCGGGGCGAATTGCGCTTCGAAGGCCAGCGGGGCGAGGTGGCCGAGTTCATTCAGATGATCGAGCCGGGCCTCCAGGCATCGAAGCCGAGCAGCGACGAGAAGGACGGATTCTTCGCGCGAATCGGCGGCAGCGTTCTCAATACCGCCAACGAGGCGCGCGATTTTTCGGTGCTTTTCGTGGACGCCGTTTATTGGACGCTTATTGCGCCGTTCGAGGGACGCGGGTTCCGCTGGGGCCTGTTCATCGATGAAATCCACGAGATGGGCGTTCGCGGTCTGCGCATCAGCTTTCTGATGAACTTCCTGCTGGGCCTGATCATCGCGATGATGTCGGCGGCCCAGTTGCGGCGCTACGGCGTGGATATCTACGTGGCCGACCTGGTTATGATCGCGTTTGCGCGCGAGCTGGCGGTTATCATGACGTCGGTGGTGGTGTCGGCGCGCACGGGCGCGGCCATCGCGGCGGAACTGGCCACCATGAAGGTGCAGGAAGAGATCGACGCGTTGCGCGGCATGGGCCTCAACGTGACGCAATTCCTCGTGGCACCGAAGATCCTGGCCCTGCAGATCGTGTTGCCCATCCTTACGGCGCTGGGCATGTTCGCGGGGATTATGGGCGGCGCGTGCTGGGGCACCTTCGTGCTTGGGTACCGGCTGGACACGTGGCTCGCCGAAACCCAGGCGGCGGCCACGTACGCCGACGTATTCCAGGGCATGTTGAAAGCGGTCGTATTCTCCGTGGTGATCGTGCTTGTGGGCTGCCACAACGGCCTGCGGGTGAAGGGCGGATCGCGGGGCGTGGGTCTCATGACCACGCGGGCGGTCGTGATGGACATTTTCTTCATCGTTGTGATCGACATGATTTTCGCGTTGATCTTCTACTACGTACTGGACCTGTGAGCGAATTGGCAGACACTAACGGAAATATCGTCGAGGTGAAGAACCTCACGGCGCGCTACGGCGAAACGACCGTCCTCCAGGACGTGTCGCTCGACGTGAGGCGCGGCGAGATTCTCGTGGTCATCGGGGCCAGCGGCTCGGGCAAGACGACCGTGCTCAAGCACATGAGCGGCCTGCTGCAGCCCGCGGAGGGGTCGATCCTGTTCAACGGGCAGGACATCACGAAGATGGACGAGGACCAACTGGCGCTGATGCAGCGGAACATCGGCATCGCGTTTCAGTTCGGCGGCCTCTTTAATTCGATGACCGTGGGCGACAACGTGGCGCTGCCCCTGCGCGAGTACGGCGAGATGGACGAGCAGCTTATTCGCGCCACGGTGCGCATGAAACTGAGCCTCGTGGGACTCGCGGATGCGGTGGACAAGACGCCCGACGAGCTTTCGGGCGGCATGCGCAAACGCGCGGGGTTGGCGCGGGCGATCGCGATGGACCCGCCGGTGGTCTACTTCGACGAACCCTCGGCGGGGCTCGATCCGATCATGGCGGCGGGCCTGGACGACCTCGTCCTCGAAATCCGGAAGCTGTTGGGGATCACGTTTGTCATCGTGACGCACGAGTTGGATTCGATTCGAAAGATTGCCGATCGCGCCATCATGCTGGATCGGGGCATCGTAGTGTTTACCGGCACTGTGAAGGAAGCCGAGCGCTCGAGTGTGGATCGGGTGCGGCAGTTTTTCGAGCGCCGGCCGGATGAATTCATCGCCCAGCGCAACCTGTAAGGACATTCGGGCACAAGGCCCATACGAACGGAAGGAGTCGATAGCCGTTGGCTACGCGAGCACAGAAATCCAAGGTGGGGCTCTTCCTCCTGGCGAGCGCGGTCGTGATCGCCCTGGGCCTCTATTACATTTCGCGGCGCGGCACCGCCGGGGAACTGCACTACCGGGTGGAGTTTCACGAGTCGGTGCTGGGGCTGAACGTGGGCAGCCCTGTGGTCTACATGGGCGTGCCGATCGGCAGCGTCGACGACGTGGACGTCCACACCGCGCGCAATCACGAGACCAATGCCGAGGCGTATGCGCCGCTGGCCTCGATCGTCATCAAGCCGAACGCGTTCGTCCTGCGCGAGGGGGTGAAGGCCAAGCTCAGCATCTACAGCATCGCCACGGGCACCCTGGCCATCACGCTCGAGGGCGGCGATCCCGCCAGGCCGCCGCTGCCCGAATACTCGACGCTCGTCGCCGAGAAATCCATGTTCGAGGCCGTCAGTTCGCGCGTCGAGGAAATCATGAACAACGTCCAGGAACTGACCCAGGATCTCGATGAGGTGGTTGAGGCGTTCCACTCCTCGCTGGAAGGTCTCGAGAAGGGCGAGCTGGCGAAGATCATCAAGGACACCGGCGAGGCTGTGCGGGAAACGCGCGATTTGGCGGCCTCGGTGAACGAAACCTTCGGCACCATCAAGAACGATGCGAAGGACGGTGTGAAGGACTTCCGCGAGCTCGTGGCGGATGTGAAGGAACTGGCCCAGAGCACCAACGACCTCGTGGTCTCGGTCGAGAAGAAGCTCGAACCGATCAACGTGGCCGAAACGCAGCAAAAGCTGAACGGCGTCATGGACAAAATTGGGTCGCTGGCCGAGCGCCTGGAAACCTTCAGCGTGACCCTGGACAAGGCCACGCAGTCCGTCGTGAACAAGACCGGCGGCGTCGAATACAATATTCGCGAGGGCATACACTCGCTGTCCACCACGCTCGATTCGCTTCGGGAGTTGATCGAGTACCTGCGCCAGAACCCGAGTGCCCTGATTCGCGGCAAGGGCACGCCCACAGGAGAGGAATGATGCGGAAGGCGGTATACCGAAGCGTGACGGGAGCCATGGCGCTGGCGGCAGTCGTATTGTTTGGCGGCTGCCTGACACCAAGGAATTATGCGGAGCGCACGAATTACATCCTGCGTCCGCAGCCAAACGTGCCAAAGGCGGAGGCCACGGAAAAGACCGTGGGCGTGCGACCGCTCGCCCCGGCGGAATCGGTGCGCGACGAGATCGCTTACCGCGAGCAGGCGTATGAGTTGAGCTATTACGGGTCCGCGCGCTGGGCCGAGGCCCCGCGCGACGTTGTAACCCGCACCCTTAAGGATGCCTTGATCGCCTCGGGCCATTTCGGCGACGTGGGCGATGCGCGCGACGTGCAACCCACGCTTCTCCTTATCGGTGAACTGCGCGAGTTTGAGGAAGTGCGCGACGCCGAGGGACGATTTGCCGTGGTGACCGTTCGCCTCGAAGCGCGCTACACCGCCGACGACAAGGCCGCCTGGACCGGCACGCTCACTTCGCGCATTCCGGTCGAGGGGGATGGGTTGAGCGCGCTCGCCGCCGCCATGAGCCGCGCCGTTGCGGAGATCGCCGAACAAGCCGCCGCCGGGATCGTGAAGAACACGTAGCAATCTCGTCTTTCTCCCTCTCCCTTTGGGAGAGGGCTGGGGTGAGGGCTTCCGCCCACAGCCACATGCAGTGCATTGCGCTACCTTTCGCCATGCGAGTCATTGCGAGCGCAGCGATGCAACTTCGTCAGGTGGAGCCGTGGGTTGTTGTGGTTGCTTCGCTGCGCTCGCAATGACTTGGGAAGTT
>JAVEWL010000351.1:0-6164 GCA_034004565.1 FCB group bacterium
GACCGAACCCAGAGCCAAAAAGCGAAGACCCAAAAACTACCAACTCCTCACCCAACCCAGGCACGCTTTTAAGGAGAGTCCCCATCGAAACCACTACAAGGCGGCGCCTTAAGTTAGCGCCATTCGGGACTGTTCCACTTTTGATGAGCCCAAGACTTTCCTGCGAAGCCACCAACTTCGCTTCAGTCCCTCACAGTCAACCAGTCCCGAAAACCAAAAGTGGAAACTGTCCCTGCTTTCCGACCCTGCTTTCCGACCTGCAAAGAGCCAGGGCACCCTGCAGTCCTTCAGCCCCAAAAGGAAGACACCCCCAAGTCATGAAGCCGACTTGGGGGTGCCACAAAATCTAAAATCTAAAATCGAAAATCTAAAATGCACTTCCCTAGGCCATCCCACTCTTCACAACCTCCGTCACGCGCCCGAGCGCCTTCTCCAAGTCAACGCACGGCAACGACGGCGTCCGCGTAACAATTTCCCGCGATCCGTCCGGTAGCAGGATGAACGTATCTTCCGACTTCACGCCCTTCGCTGAAGGATTCCACGCATAGGCCTGTCCGAACGCCACATCAATTCCCGTGATCGCCGTAACCTTCCGCGCATAGCCCGTGTCGCCTACCGGGAAGGCCTGCCCCGGCGTGCCTTTCATCGTGCGGCCCGCATAGCCCGTCGCGCCGCCCTGGTGATGGTTGTGCCACTCGTTCTCCGGGAATCCCTGAGCGACATAGCCCTGCTGGCACGCCGCAAACACATCGCCAAGCGTCCGGCCCGGCTGGGTCGCCTCCTGCATCAGCGCGTCCACCGCCGCAATACGCGGAAACGCTTCTTCAACGCCCTCTGGCAACGCCCCGACCCGCTTGAACCGCGTAATCGAAGCCACCAACCCCTCGCGGTAATAGCAGCCCACGACCATCACGTAGCCCTGGATCCGACGCTCCTCCAGAAACCCCGCCACCAGCGGCGCTTCCGTCGGCAACGGATGCCGGTACTTCGCGATCCGTTCGTCCGCGGCCACCAACGCCACCGGCACGACGCACTTCCGCTTCGCGCCCTCGGCCACGATCCGCGCAGCAACATCGGCCTCCGTCATGCCCGGCTCGATCGCGTCCAGTGTGGCCGTCATGGCCTCCGCGGCAAGCTTCCCGAGCCGGCGATACTTCTCCAATTCAACCGGCGTGAGCAGCGAACGGATATACGCGAGCTTCCCGTTCACATTGTCGCCAAGGCTCCCGTCGTCCGAGCAATAGTGCCCGTTGAAGTGCAATTGCACGACCGTCGCGGGCGTGCTCTCGAACCAGAGGTACGGCAGCGGTTCCACCTCCAGCCCGACCAATTCCTCGTCCATGATGCGCGGCAACTCGATTGTATTCGCGACAAGGAACACCCGCCCTTCCTTGTCGATAAACAAGGAACAGACGCCGTGCTCGCTCATGGTGTAGATATGGTTCCGCGCGCCGCCCGTCGCCATCGCGAAGTTCTCGTACTGCGAAAGCAGGATGCCGTCGTACCCGTTCTCCTGCAGGAATACCTGCACCAACCCCACCTTAACCCTGAACAATTCCGCCCTGGTCATGTCTCGCTCCCTCCCCAATGGTTACGGCGCCGATGCGGGCGCAGGTGCCGGCGCAGGCGCCGCGGGTGCCGCCTCAGCCGGCGCGGCCACTTCCGGCTGGGCCTCGCGCGCCTGCTTGACCACATCCATCAAATCCGGCGCGGGCAACACGATCGGCAGTTCCACCATCGAGCCCGATCCAAACAGGCTCATGGACTCGTCTTCGCCAAGCTGCGCCCAACGCAACGTCACCAAGCCAACCGGCTCGCCCTTGGCCGTAAACGCCGCCGCGCCGATCATCTGGTCCGCCTGCCCCACCACGTAGTACTGCCGCGGCTTCTTCGGCACCGCGTTGATGCGCGCCAGGCCAGCCCCCGCCGCACGCCCCGCCACCTTGTCCATGCGAAACAGCATCAACAACGGGTCAAGCGCCTCGGGCGCGACCGCCGTCGACATGTCGACGAACACAGCCGGCTCCGGCAGCGCGGCCTCCGGCTTGAACACCGCCACGTCGAGATCCTTGTCGCGGAGGGCCAGCTTGACCACCATCTCTTTACCGTCGGAACGAATCATTTTCGCGGAGGTCACGTTGATGGTGTACTTGTAACCCTCTTCCTCCGGGATTTCCTCGGCCGCCGTCGGGTCGACCATCGACAGACTGGTCACGGCCAGCCCCGAAGGATCCACCACGACCGCCGGACGTTCCATGGTGTATTCCATCTCTTCGGTGCCCATATCCGGCGCCGAATACGATTCCTTAATCGTCAGTTGCAGCGTGACCAACGCCCCTTCGTATTTCCCCAACAGCGCACGGCCCGCATCGGCCAGCTCATCCGCACCGGCCCACGCACACACCATCGTCGCAATCAAAACACACACGAGGCGCCGCATCGGTTCGCTCCTAATGCCGGGATTCTTGTCGAACGCGAAGCCGGCTCCTCGCATCCACCGAAACCACAATGCTAAATTCTGAATGATGAATTATGAATGAAAAGGACCCCGAACTCTCAGGCTTCTTCATTCATAATTCACATTCATAATTCACTCCGCTCGCCTGAGCGCCGAAAGCGTCTTCCACGCGCACGCCTCCCACGTAAACCCGTGGGCGGTCTGCCGTCCAAATTTCGCCTGCGTGGCCCGCTCGCTTTCCGGTTCGCGCACCGCGCGCTGCACCGACGACATCAACGACGCGCGGCTCTGCGGGTCAAAATACAACGGCGCGCTGCCCGCCACCTCCGGAATCCCGCCCGTCCGCGGCGCAATTACGCGCGCCCCGGCGCCCAGCGCCTGCAACACGCCCACACCCGTCCCCGAACGCAACGCGGGATAAATGTAAAAATCGCACTCGCGATAGAGGCACAGCAGATGACCCAGCGGCAGGCTCTCGATCCGCAACACGCGCGGACCCCAGTCCCGCGCCGCCTCGCCGATTGCGCGTCCCACGACAACGAGGCAATGCGCATCCAATTCGGGAAGGCGATTCATCATGTCGAGTATATGCGAGATGTCGTCCAGTTCGTGTCCTTCGCCGACGGTCAGCAGAAACGGCTTCTGCGCAAACGACACTTCAGACGGCTTGGCATCGTGGTCCGCGCCCAGCGGCGCCACCACCACCCGGTCCATGGCCAGGTCCAGCAGGCGCAGGCACTCCTGCTGCACGAATTTCGAGGGCACCACGGTTGCCACGGCTGAACGGGCCACCTTCTTGAGGTGTGCGAGGTGCGACCCGCCGAACCACATCCGCTTCGACGGCCCGTTCTCCAGCGACCACAAGTCCATCGCATAGAGCACCAGTGGCACTCCGCTCACCGTGGGCGCCGTGATAATGGACGAAAACACGATGTCCGGCCTGACCGTCTTGATCGCCCGCTCCACCGACGAGTGCCCGCCTGAACCCACCAACGCGCGCTCCCAGCCGGCATAATGCTCGTGATTCTCCGGATCGGTGAATACGACGATGTCCGCAGCCTGAAGGTCGCGCAATCGAGTAAGCACGTTCCGCAGGTAGAGTTCTTCCGTGCCGCCCTCGAGCGGCGCCAGCCCTACCAGGTTTACCCCCAGACGCATTGATTAAACTCCGCCGTCCGCGCGCTCCGCCTACTCGATATAGCCGAGGTCGGCGAGACGCTTCCGGATCTGTTCTTCTTCCTCGGGCGTGTAGTCGCTACTCTCCAGCGCCAGCACCCCCGCTTCAGCAAGCCCATCGAGGATCTTCTCCGCCGCGAATTCGGGCGTGTCGTGCGCATCAATCTCCGCCTCGACCCATTCGCCCTCGGGTTCGCGCCCCTCGTACGAGCACACCACAATCACGCCGTTGCGCGACAACAACCGGCACGCCAGCGCGGCCCCCGAATCGCCGCCCATGCGCTCCGCATGCGCAGGCTCGATCACCTCGACCTTGCGCCCCAGTTCCACAAGCCGCGTGGCCAGTGCGCGCGTCGTCTCCGCCACGCTCGTCCCGGTCAGCCGCACCGTAATGCCCTTGTCCATGCATCGTCTCCGCTCTATCGAATCGTCCGGCCCAGCATGTCCGCGGGCACGTCCACCCCGAGCATCTCCAGGACCGTCGGCGCAATGTCCATCAACTGAAGCCCGGCCATTTCCTGACCGCCGCGCCCGGTCCGATCGTCCATCAGAAAGATCCCGTGGAAATCGTGGTTCGCGTCGTCCGGCCCCGTATCGTTTTCGAACGTGTATATGCTATCAAATCCGACCGTCCCCACGGAACGCCAACCGAGATCACCGAAATACACTATCAAATCCGGCGCAATACCCTTCACCTCTTTGTAGAGATCCTCAGGTTTGTGCGCCTTGTTGCCCATCGGCTTGCCTTCGTGGTCCACCATCGCTTCAATCTTTGCGATCACCTCGTCGCGGAACGATTCGTATTCTTCGGGCTCGATCTGACCGTCCGCCTCGCGCCCCTTCACGTTGAAGAACAAGCGGCCGTAGTACCCCCCGCTCCCCCACACCTTCGTCTTCGACCAGTCGATGTCGCAATCCTCGATCCGCTTCAGGCCGGTCAGTTCGTCGCGCACCGTCAGCAGCCGCTCCTGAATCAGCCACTGGTTAATGCACACGCCGCCGTACATGCCCCTCGCGCCGTGGTCCGACACCACGAACACGTTCGTCTCGTCGCCCACCAGCGACAGCATCTCGCCGATGTGCTTGTCCACGGTCTGGTAATAATCGCGCAGCACATTCTCATACTTGTTGCCCGGCTCGAAATCGGGATGGTTCTTATCCGTGAATCGCCAGAAGGCATGGTGCATGCGGTCCACGCCCATCTCGACCATCATGAAGAAGTCCCAGGGTTTCGTGGCGAGTAGATGCTTCACCACGGCGAAGCGGTTTTCCATGAAGTCCTGAATCCGCTCCAGCAACGCGTCCCGCTCGTGTGTCCGGAAATCCTTCACATCGAAAATGTAGTCGCCGACGCTCTCCAGGACCTCCTGCTTGAGCGTCTTCGGATAGGTAAAATCCACCGACTTGTCCGGTGCCAGAAATCCCGCCGTGAGCCAGCCATTGACCGGCTTCACGGGATAGGTCTGCGGCACGCCCACCACCGCCACCTTCTTCCCCGCACGCGACAGAATATCCCAGACCCGAGGCTCTTTCACCGACGCCCCGTTGGCCGTGGTCATACCGTCGTAGGAGTAGTCCTTGCGGTTGCGAAACCCATAGATCCCCAATTGCCCGGGATCCTTGCTGGATGTCATGCAGGCCCAGGCCGGCACCGTGATCGGCGGATCGCAGCTCCGCAACAAGCCCCAGGCCCCCCGCTTCCGCAACGCTTCCAGGTTGGGCAAATCAAACTTATCCGGCCCAAACAAAAACTGCGGCGTAGCACAGTCCAACCCAATAATGAGAACCCGTTCCGCTCGCCGAACCTGCATTGCAAACTCCATTTGGCTGCCGGTAGCGCCCGGCCTCTGCGCCGGGCGGAATTAGGTATAAGCCCTCACCCCGCCCCTCTCCCAGGGGGAGAGGGAGAAAGACGGGCTCCCTCTCCCCCTGGGAGAGGGGCGGGGTGAGGGCTCATCCACAAACACACCCCCAAGCCCTAAAGCCGGGCTTGGGGGTGCCACAATACAATTCCAACTTACGCGCCGTTCTCGCTCTGGGCCCACTTGATGAGCACCTTCGCCACCTCCGGCCGCGTGAACTCCATCGGGGGAATCTCGCCCGCCTTCAGCATATCGCGCACCTTCGTGCCGCTCAGGAAAACGTGGCTTTCCTTGCCGTGCGGGCAGGTCTTGATCGACGCCATGTTCCCGCAGGCCTTGCAGAAGAACGAGTGGTCGAACATCAACGGCTGAATCCCGATCTCCAGCGGATCGAACTCATCGAAAATCTTCTGCGCGTCGAACGTGCCGTAGAAATTCCCCACGCCCGCGTGGTCGCGCCCGACGATGAAATGCGTGCACCCGTAGTTCTTGCGCATGATGGCGTGGAAGATCGCTTCCTTCGGCCCGGCATACCGCATGTTCACCGGCATGATGCTCAGCTTCACGTGATCCTTCGGATAGTAAAGGTCGAGCAGCACCTTGTAGCATTCCATCCGCACGTCGCCGGGGATGTCGTCGCTCTTCGTCGTGCCCATCAACGGATGCAG
>JAVEWL010000352.1:0-6161 GCA_034004565.1 FCB group bacterium
CAGGCAACGAGGGTGTGGCATACGCAAGATGAAGCTTCACATCGCGGCACGTAATCCCGTCGGCGATCTCTTTCGCGCGTTCGGCGAGCAGGCGGCCAACGGTTTCGGTGCGCTCCCACCCGCCGGTGCCGTCCGGCGACGCGCAGGTCTGGTTGCCTTCCGCGCCGTTGAAAAACATCGCCACGCAGCCTTCCCCGGCCAATGCCTCGAGTTCCTGGTAATAGAAGCCCGGATAGTCGGCGGAATAGGAGTAGTGGTCTTCCTCCGGCACGCTTGTGGGATGCGCGGCGAAATTGGTGACAATGGCGATGGGCTGCTTCTGCGCGCCATCGATTCGCAACACGCCGATCTGCGGGTCAATCGGTCCCTCGTCGTGCCGGCGATTCGTCGAAAGGTCGTCCTGTTCACCCGTGCCATGCCCCACAAGAGCGGGCTTGCTCGCGTCCGCCGCGGCCTGAATGACCTTGGAAAACTTCTGCGCCAGTTCCGTCACCAACTCCGGCACGTACCGCCCCGACACCAGGCGAAATACCAGCGGACGGCTCGTGCCGCCGGGACCGTTGTGCGTGTGCGTCGCGGTCAGGATGACGTTCTCGCGCGCGATGCCCGTTGGCAAAAGGTCCAGCACGGCGGCGCGAAGTTCGGGCGTGATAAGACACAGATCGGCGTTGACCAGAAAGACGCGCGTCTTGCCGTCATCCAGGCACAGGCAGCGCACCCACAAAGGATCGTGCACCGCCGTGGCGCCCCTCCCCTGCCGATCGCCATACCCATTCAACGGCAAACCCAGCGCCGGCGTAATCTCAAGCTTGGCCGCGCCCGCCTTGAACACGCCCATGTCGTTCGCCGCGCCCTCTTCCACCGGGGCCTTGGGAGCCGGTGCGGGTTCCGCCGGCTGCGCGAACGCGCCGAGACCGAAACACGCAACAATCAATACGAGAAGCGAAAAACGCAATGCTCCCCCTTATTCGCCAGTATAGTTCGGAGCGCGACGCTCCAGAAACGCCGACACGCCTTCGACCGCATCCTTGCTGTTTCCCGCCCGCTGAAACGCCGCCGCCTCGAGCAACGCGCCCTGCGAGGGCTCAACCGCCCGCCGTTGCACCGTCCGGAGAATTCCCTCGACCGCCAAAGGCGCCTTCTGGGACAGCGCGCGCGCAAACTCCTTGGCGGCGTCCAACAACTCCGATTGCGCCACAACCCGGCACACCAGCCCCGCCTGCAACGCCTCTTCCGCGGAAACCATCCGCCCCGTCAGCATCCATTCCAGCGCGCGCGACTCGCCGACGAGCCTCGGGAGCCGATGCGTGCCGCCCCAGCCCGGCAGAATGCCGAGGTTAACCTCCGGCAAACCAAACTGGGCCGTATCCGCGGCAATCCGCACATGGCAGGCCAGCGACAATTCGCAGCCGCCCCCCAGGGCCAACCCGTTCACGGCCGCCACCACAGGCGTGCCGCTGGCCTCGATGGCATTCATCGTCAGGACGCCCTCGCCGAGCATCGATCCCGGTTCCTCGACATGCCCCAGCCCCGCCTGCAACGACGGAATATCCGCCCCTGCGCAAAACGCACGGTCCCCCTCGCCGGTAATGAGGATGCAGCGCACGGCCGGATCCGCATCAAACGTCTCAACGGCATCGCGAAGCTCAAGCAAAAGTTCCTGCGAAAGCGCATTCACCTTGGGACGATTCAACCTGATCAGTGCCACGGCGTCGAAACGGTCAATCAAAAGATAGGAATAGTCCATGACAAACTCCCCTTGCGCCGACTTTTCGGGAAGTTTAGCACACGCGGGGGATCCAGTGCGATGTGGGGTTCAAATGCGTGTTGGCCGCGAAAGAACGCAAAGGACGCAATGAAAAGCGGACTCTTCTTTGTGTCCATTGCGTTCTTTCGCGGCCAATTGCCCTTTGACCTTGCCCCGGACGCTGGGCACATGCATGATAGGCGTACGATGATAATCAGTAAGAGTCTCTCCATCTGGCGCATGAAGCGCGACCGAGGTGCTTGCGCGCTCCTCATGGCTATCGGCATGCTCCTTTCTTCCCTTCCCTCGGGCGCCGATGAGTTGCGCGACGGCCTGATCACCGTCGTCCACGAGCCCTCCGACGCGGCCGTGGCGCAACGCAGCCTGGCGATTGCGGGCGAAACCCTGCGCGAATTGGCGAAACCCCTCCCCGCCGGAGACCGTCCCATCACGATCGTCATCTGCCGAACCCACGGCGAGTTTCGCAAATACGCGGGCACCCTCGCCCGGCCCGGCGTCGGCGGCGTCGCGGAGTCGAACTCGGGCGTGCTCGCCGTCAAATCACCGCGAATCCAGCCCTCCGGCGCCGATTTCGAGGGCATCCTGCGCCACGAACTCATCCACTTGCTGCTCGCACGCTCCTACAACGTCTACGCCCTGCCCCGCTGGCTCAACGAAGGCATCACTATGACGCTTTCCGGCGAAAACCGCATCAGCGACCGCTTCACCGCCGGCTACATGTACGTGCGCGGCAGCCTGATCCGGTACCCCGATCTGGCCGTCGCCCTCGAAGCCGTGGAATACGACGGCCGCATGGGAGAAGCCTACGCCCAGAGCCTGTCCATGACGCAGTTCCTCATGAAGCGTCTCGGAAAAGAACGCTTCTGGCAACTCATCCGCGAGCTCGACCACAGCGACTTCCCCGCGGCCCTCGAAAAAGTTGGCGGGATGACCATCCCGGGTTTCATGGAGGCTTGGCGGGCCTCCATGTGGAAGCTTGCCCTGATGTTCTCCCTTGTGTCAGGATTCTCCGCATTCCAGCTCATGGTTCTCCTCACATTTCTGGCCTATTGGCAAATTCGCCGGCGAAACAAGGCGAAATTGGCCCATTGGCAGAAGGAGGAAGAGGAGGAGGAAGTGCCGTACCTGTTCGCCCACGAGCTGGAAGACCAGGAAGAACCCTATCCATGGGAAGAGGAGGACGAGGACCGCTTATGACGGGTAAGCGCAAACGGGTGGCCGTCGTCGGCGCCGCCGGCATCGGAAAACACCACGCCAACTGGTGGCACATCGAGGGCGCGGAGGTGTGCGCTGTCGCGGGCACCTCAGCGGAATCCGTCGCCAAAGCCGAAGCCGGCCTGCGCGCGCTCTTCCCCTATAACGGGCGCGGATACACAAGCCTCGCCACGCTACTCGAACGCGAGCGGCCCGACATCGTAGACATCTGCTCCCCCCCGGGCCTCCATTACGAGCACACGCGCGAGGCGCTGCAATCCGGCTGCGACGTGCTGTGCGAAAAGCCCTTTGTCTACCGGCCCGGCGCCTCAAGCGAGGACTTGCTGCGCGAAGCGAACGAACTCATCGCCCTGTCCCGCAAGAAGAGGTCGCGCCTCGGCCTGTGCGTGCAATATCTGCTGGGTGCGCGCTTGTTTGCGGATATGTGGAGGGCGCGATTCCCCGAAAAACCCATCGAATCGTTCTGGATGCATCTCGAGGTGCCGGCGCGAGGGCGCCCGGCGGATCCCGAGCGAATCTGGGCCGATCTGGCGCCGCATCCGTTGAGTGCGGTACAGGCATTATGTCTGGACGGCGAACTGAATGCGGACAGCATCGAGGTCGAAGCCGGGGACTATAAAGTTTCAGCACAATTCGAAGTGGGAAATCCCGGGTGTAACAGCGTAAAATGCGCGATTACGGTGAGCAACTCGCTCGACCCTCCCGGCTATGTGCGGGAAATGCGCCTGAACGGCTATCCCTTTTGTGTGGAAGGCGCAACGGACGACAAAGGCGTCTATTGCACGCGGATTCGTACGCCGGATTCGGTGATTCGCGTGCCGGATCTGATGCGTTCGACCCTGCGGGCCTTCCTCGACAACTGCCCCACCGCGGGGCCGGAAGCGGCGCTCGTAAACACCGAGTGGCTGCTCCGGATTTCAGAACTCGGGGGCGTGCGCCGATAGTCGGGGCAGGAAGTGTCAGGTAATATCCGCCGAGGAGAACAGCCTCGTTCGGGAATGTTGAGGAGGCGGTAGTTTGGCTGCTGTGGTGGTCCCAGGAAGTAGAATGGAAAGTATGAACCTGTCGTCGCTGGCAGTGCGTCCGGGCCGCCCTACACCCTTGGGCGCCACCGCGTACGGCAACGGCGTCCAATTTGCCCTGTTCAGCCGCCACGCCACGCGCGTGTGGCTGGCCCTCTTTGATCGAATCGAAGATGCCCAACCGGTGCGCGAAATTGAGCTCGCGCCCGAGCAGTTCCGTTTTGGCGACGTTTGGAGCGTAAGGCTCGAAGGCCTTCGCCCCGGCGCGCTCTACGCCTATCGCGTTGACGGGCCGCATGCGACCGCAAAAGGCCATCGCTATGACCCGTCGCTGTACCTGCTCGACCCCTACGCACGCTGCACGACCGGCGATGTCCAGAACGGGACGGGCAAGTGCATCGTAGTCGAGGAAGCCGCCGACTGGCCCGGCAAGCATCCCCGCATTCCGCTCGGCGAGACCATCGTCTACGAGACCCACGTGCGCGGACTCACCCGCCACCCGTCCTCGGGCGTGCGGGAGCCGGGCACCTACGCCGGCGTCGTCGAGAAGATCCCCTACTTGAAAGAACTGGGCATCACGACGCTCGAACTCTTACCCGTGCACCAGGTCGGACGCATCGACCTCGACCGCGTCAACCCGCTCACGGGCGAGCCCCTGCGCAACTACTGGAACTACGATCCCATCGGCTATTTCGCCCCCATGGCCCACTTCGCCTCAAACGGCGGCCAGGGCGAGCAGGTGGCTGAGTTCCGCGAAATGGTGGACGCCCTGCACGACGCGGGCATCGAGGTCGTCCTCGATATGGTCTTCAACCACACCGGCGAGAGCGATTACCGCCACCTTTCGACATCCTTCCGCGGCATCGACAATCGCACGTACTACCGCGTCGACGATCGCGGCAATTACATTGACATGACCGGCTGCGCCAACACGGTCGATTGCAGCAACCCCGTGGTCCAGGACCTCATCCTCGATTGCCTGCGCTATTGGACGATCGAGATGCACGTCGACGGATTCCGCTTCGATCTCGCGACCATTCTCGCGCGGGCGCGCGACGGCCAGGTCCGCAGCGATGCCCCGCTGATCGAGCGCATCGGAAGCGACCCCGTCCTGCGCGACGCCAAACTCATCGCGGAACCCTGGGACGCCGTCGGCGGGTACCTCGTGGGCGGCTTCAACGGGAAGCGCTGGGGCGAGTGGAACGATCGCTTCCGCGACGATGCGCGCGTCTTCTGGCTCGGCAACAACGGCGCCAAGGAAGCCTTTTCGCGCCGCTTCGCCGGCAGCCCCGACCTCTACGGCAGCCGCACGCCCCACAACAGCATCAACATGATCACCGCGCACGACGGGTTCACCCTGCGCGACTGCGTCTCCTACATCCACAAGCACAACGAGGCCAACGCCGAGAACAACAACGACGGCAGCAACAACAACCTGACCTGGAATTTCGGCGTCGAGGGCGAGACGGACGACCCGCTGGTCAATACCCTGCGCATGCGCATGCAGAAGAATTTCCTGGCATCGCTCATGCTGTCCATGGGCGTGCCCATGCTGCTCGGCGGCGACGAGTTCGGCCGCACCCAGCGCGGCAACAACAATCCCTATTGCCAGGACAACGAAGTTTCCTGGTACGACTGGTCGCTCCTCGAGAAAAATTCCGAGCTATTCCGCTTCTGCAAAGAGGCCATCCGCCTGCGCAAGGAAAACCCGGTCTTCGGCCGGGGCGAGTTCCTCGAGGCGGGGGGCAAGGACCCGGAAGTCCGCTGGCTCAACGCCCACGGCCGCCCCCAGGACTGGCGCCACGACGACCCTTCGCTGGCCCTCTGCATCTCCGGGCGCGCCAACGGCGGCACCGCCCTCTACATCGCCTACAACACCACCCTCGAACCCATCGAGTACGCGCTCCCCCAGAAACACTGGCACATGCGCCTCAACACGGCCCGCCCCTCCCCCGCCGACATCGTCCCACCCGAACGCGCCATGGAAGTGATGGGAACCACCCTCCACGTCGCCCCCAAATCCATGGTAGTCCTGACCTGCGATAGCTAACCGGAAATCGGCGACGGAAAACGGGGACTGTTCCGAATGGCGCTTACTTAATGTAACGCTGACCTCCAGGTCGGTCTTCAAAAAAAAAAAGGCGACCCCAAGGAGG
>JAVEWL010000353.1:0-6159 GCA_034004565.1 FCB group bacterium
GTAGAGGCCACCGCCGGGATCGCAGAGGTAGGTATGGCCGCCGACGCGCAGGATGAAGCTGCCGATGTCGTTCTGGGTGTGGGGTTCGGCGTTGTTACCTCCCTTGGCGGCGAGAACGGTGCGGACGCCGTTGTGGGTCGTGACAAGCTTGCCGATGTTGGACGCGGGCAGGTAGGCGCTTTCGATGAGCGGCTCGCCTTCGGGTACGCTGTCGGCCCAGAGGACGTTGCGCAGCTTCGTGACGAGGCGCCACGACGCGGCGTCGCTGGCCTGGTTCATGAGGGCTTGCACGCCGGTGCGTTCGGCCATGCGCGCGGCAAGCGAGAGCGGGATGCTGGAGTGCTCGTGGCTGTCGGAGAAGGACGCGAAGACGTGGCGATCGAGCGCGGCCGCCGCGGGGTATTGCGCGATGGTTTTCATGCGCGGTTGCGCGAGCAGGTCGATTTCGCCGGCGGTGCGGGCGCGAAGCATTTCGGCCAGGTTGACGTAGTGCAGGAGGCCGTAGCACCAGTAGCCGATGCCCTCGAGGCTGGCGCCGTCGGAAGAGAAGGCATTGTCGGTGAAGTTCTGGAGTTGGGTGAGGACGGTAGCGAGGGCCTGGGCCTGACGCTCGGGATCGGGTTCGAGCAGGAGAAAGGTCTCGCCGACGGAGCCCGCGCACACGCCGGTCCAGTTGTTGTGTCCCGCGCCCCAGGAGTACGAAGCGCCGCGCTGGGCGTAGGGTTCGATGATGCGGGTGCGGATTTCGTTGCGCACGCGGTTGCGGAGGTCTTCGGGGAGTCGATCGCCGATGAGCAGCAGCAGGTGGGCAAGCTCGGTGCCGGTCTCGGCGGAAAAAAGGTCGATCTCGTGACTCGTGTGCGCGGGAATGACCCAGGTCGGCTCGTCGCAGATGCTGGTAAGCAAGGCGGCGATATCGGGGATGCGCGCGTCGTCGCCGGTGAGCCACGCGGCCATGGCGAGGGTTGAGAGGCGTTCGCGCTTATCGAAGTAAGGCTTCTGGTAGCCCTTGCGATCCCCGTTGGTCCCGAATTGCGCGTAGAGTTCGGGGGTGGTTTGCGGGACGGAGGAATCGAGCTTCGCGGCTTCGTCGATGAGTTGTTTGCCGATGGGCCTGCTCGCGAGAGCTTTGGGATCCGCGGTATCGAGTTCCGGAAGGAGGCCGGTGGCGGGCTTTGCCGCGAGGAGCTCGCGCAGGCGCTCGACGGAAACAGGCGGATCGTCCGCAGAGGCATTCGCAGCAATCACCAGCACACCGCAAAGTATCGTTGTGAACAGTCGCATGTGAGGTCTCCCCTATTGTGTATTTCGTGCAGTGCATTCTACACGGATCGAGGCGAATTTGGCGGATGCCGCACAACCCGGTACAATAGCAAGGCTAATCCACCTCTTCGCGGAGGGATAGGATAATGGTAATCCACCGGTCTTGAAAACCGGCGCCTTCGGGCTTAGGGGTTCGAGTCCCCTTCCCTCCGCCACCTTTCTTCATCTTCGAGAGATGGGCCGCAACAGGATGCGGTGCGCTCTGTAAATCCGCGAAGTCACCGATACGCCCGCGGCCTGGTTGGGCAATCAGGCAAGATCGGGGTCTCCGGATGTGTTGGCTGTTCATGTAACCCCGAATTCCCATTCGGGGTGTTTGTTTTTAGAGATTTAAGACCCCGAATGGGAATTCGGGGTTACATAAGGACGGTATCCGTGTAACGTTGTTCCGGTCCGCCTTTATAGTGCGCAGAGGCCCACCGAGGCCCTCTACATAGTTGAATGCGTCAGCGGTACGATTCGGATAACGTGGTACGCCGTTGCCGTAAGAACACCCCAGAGACCGGCGTTCTCCCGTAGAGACCAGGGCGGCGAAGGGGCCAACTCCAACCCAGGAGAGAACCATGAAGCATGTGAACACCCTCACGAAGAACGTCCCCGCGAAGGCTCTTGCCAACGACCATCCCAGCCTCATCGACAGCATCAGCGCCTTCGTCAAAGATCCCGCCGGCACGGTCGGCCTTCACCTGAACAAGGGCGTCGAATAGTCCACGGGCGAATTACTCACTCTCTTTAGGCGGGATGCGCTTCCACAGAGGAGCGCACCCCGCTTTTTCGCTGAAGCCGATGGACCTGATGGACTGCATGGACCGTACAGACTAATACGGTAAGCGGCATTGCACGGGTTCCATACCTCCCATTCCTCCCGGCGCCGGGAGCGTGCTTAATCGCGCCAGGGTTGAGTAACTTCGAGCGGCGCGACGAAACCCATCACCGTCTCGGCCTCCTCGCGCTCGGTCTTGGTGCCGTGCGCGCGCCACCAGTCCTCCGCTTTTACCTCATTCCATTCGCTCGCGCAGGCGCAGGCCAGCAGGCGTTCCCGGAGAACGCGGGCATCGGCGGGGCGGTCTTCGGGACGTTTGGCAAGGCAGGCCAGAACGATGGCTTCGAGATCCGGCGGGACCGGCATGTACCGGGACGGCGGCACAGGAGCCTCGTGGAGGTGGCTGTGGAGGAGCCCGGCCAGGGCCGGGGCCGAGAATGGCGCCCTGCCGGTCAGGAGGTGGTAGGCCACGCAGCCGATGGCGTAGAGGTCGCTGCGGGCATCAATGTCGCCGCGTTGTTCGATGATTTCGGGGCACATGTACAGGGGCGTGCCGCAGATGGCGCTGGTGCTGGTCAGGTTGCCGGAACCGCCATCGAAGCGCTTGGCCAAACCAAAGTCGAGCACTTTCACAAAGTCGTACAGGCCGGCGCGTACGGATGCGAAAATGTTGGCGGGCTTGATGTCGCGATGGATGAGGCCTTTGACGTGGGCTTCCTCCAGGGCGCTGCAAACCTGGGCAAGAAGGTACACGACACGTCCCGGGGGAAGTGCGCCGTGATACGTAATCATCTCGTCGAGCGTAAGGCCGTCGAGGTATTCCATGGCGTAGTAGATCTGGCCCTCCTCGGTGGAGCCGAAGTCGTAGACGATGACCGTGTTGGGATGCGTGAGCGAGCAGGTGAGCTGCGCTTCCCGTTCAAACCGGGCCGCATCGACGGAGCTGTTGCCGCCGAGCATGAGCTTGACGGCCGTTGGGCGCCGGAGCATGGCGTGGCTGGCGCGGTAGACCACGCCCATGCCCCCCTGGCCGAGTTTGGTTTCAAGCCGGTATTGCCCGAGGGTCTGGACCCTGGCCTCGGCCTTGGCGAGACGCCGCCTGGCCGTCTGGTTGCGGCGCGCCAGCACAGCCGCTACTGCGGCGGTTGCGGTGAGAACGAGCAGCACGCCGAGGAATACGGTCCACAGCACGCGCAAGGGGGCATATGCCTCGGCCGCATCCTGCTTGGTAACCACGGCAAAGCCGAGGTCCTTGAGAACGCGCCAGGCGGCTACCGACTTGATGCCGCGAGAATCGGTATAGCCGTCAAGGTCTACTCCGTCGTGGCCCTGCACGGCCTTGGCCGCCATCTCGGTCATGGGCAGGGTGAGGGGGTCGGTTCCCGGCGCAACACCGCGGCTGCGTCGCAGATGCACATTGAAGACGCTGGTTTCCGCGTCTTCGGGAACAAGACCGCGGCGGCGCAACTCGTCGAGGTGGCGCGTTTCGCTGATGAGACGGGCCTGCATGTCGAAGGCATAGGTTTCGCCCGTACTGCCCAAGCGTCCGCCTTTGAGGAGGTGGCTGAACTCGCCACGCGGGTCGATGCGGGCGATGAGAGCGCCCGGGGCCGAACCTTCCTTACCGGGCATGGGCACAATGATCGCCATCCGCGGCGTCTTGTCCACATCCAGCAATTGCGGGGGTACAAAGAGGGTTTTCCCTGATTCGCAAGCGCTCTTGATAGGGTCGAGCAGCAACGTAGCGGCGCGCTTTGCCGCCCCATGCTCGCTGTCCATGAGAATGACGCCGTCGGCATCGACAAGACGCCATTCGCTTACCCCCAAGGGTTCGACCAGCCGGTCGAGGAATTGTTGAAGGCGCTCGGGGTTTGGCAGTTGGCCAGTGGAAAAGGCGGCAACGATGGGCTCGCGGATCTCCGGCTCGCGTACCACAGTCTGCAGGCAGGTGTAACGCACATCGAGCCAGTGGCGCAGCGCGGACACCTGCGAATCGAGTACCGCGGTCAGGGAAGATTCCAGTTGCTTGCGCACCTCGCCTCGAATGACGAAGAGGATGCCGGCGCCGCCCATAAGGATAACGAGCAGCGAGGTGGTCAGGGCGGTCCAGAATCGGAAAGTGGCCGTGCGCGTGGAAAGGAACTGCGAGACATGCCTGAAGCTCGGAGATTGGGGACCGCTCGTTTTCACCGCCGTGTTTCCCACATTTTCTATGCCGCTGGACACCGTTCCTCGGTACTGGTTCGGGTGAGGACCGGTATGATACCGCAAGGGGCATATACCATCAATAGTCCTTGAGGACGGCCACAGGCTCGCGGCTCCTGTTCGTCCACAATTCCGGTCAGGGTCTCACGACCATCTGCAGGGTTGCGCCTTCGCCTGTAAGGATGGGCGGGACGGCGTTGGGGTTGTGGATGTGCAGGGTGCCGGTGATGTCCTGGGCCGAGGCGGCGATGGCGATTACCGGGCGGGCCACGGTGTCGTAGACGTGGCAATCGATAAAGTCAATGCCGCCGGGGTTGGTGGTGGTGACTTTCGGGGTGGTGTTGATCAGGATCGGCACTTGGGGCTTGTCGGGGGTGGATTGGGCGTCGGGCCAGACGCCGTAGACGCTGCAGTTGGTGAAGCGGACGCGGGCGCTGGTGACGGCTTTGTTGGTGACGACAATGCCTTCGCGGGCGGTGTTCTCGACGACGCAGTTGCGGATGTCGATGGTGCCGGTGGGCGCGTCGTCTTCGAGGGCGCTCACGACGATGCCGGAGCGGTCGCCACCGCGCACGAGGCAGTTCTCGACGACAATGGAAATGGGCAGCGTGTCGCGCGAGAGGGGGCGCAGGTAGAATTCGATGCCGTCGCCGGCGTTGCCTTCGACGAGGCAGTTGCGCATGACACAGTTAACGAGTCGCTCGTTGGCATTGTTGGGCTCGAAATCGATGCCGGCCTGAGGCGCGGTGCCACGGGTGCCGCTGAGGGTGCAGTTTTCGATGAGGAGGTTCTCGGCGGTGATGATGCTGATGCCCTGGCGGTGGTGGTCGTGACAAGTGACGTCGCGGATGACGACGTCTTTGCAGTAGGGCTTGTCTTTGGTGGCGCCAATGTAGATGCCGTCGCCGCCGGAGCTTTCGATGCGGAGCCCTTCGATGCGGACGCGCTCGCAGCCGCGGAAGGCGAGGCCCATGCGCCATTCGGCTTTGTCGTAGGGGGGATTCTGGTAGTCCTTCTTGCGCATACGGAGGGTGGCGCCGTAGCCGCGCAGGGTGATGTCGGTGGCGTCGGCGGCGGTGAAGAGGGAATCGCCTTTGCCGCGGAATTCGCCTTCCTTGGCGAGGACAACGACGCCGGGCTCGAAGACGAGTTCGAGGTTGGCGCGGAGTTTTAAGGGCCGGACAATCCAGGGTTGACCGATGTAGGGTATGGTGACGGTCTTGGCGCCGGAATCGATGGCGGCCTGGATGGCGCCGGTGGCGTCTTCGGGGGTGCGGGGCCACCAGTCGGCGTTGGCGTCCGTGCGCGCGCCGGACTGGAGATCGAGAATGGCCTGCGGGTTTTCGGCGAAGGCGGCAGGGGCGAGTATGATGAGGGTAAGAAGCGCGGCGATGTATTGGCGCATGATGGGTCCTCCTGAGTAATTCTCCTGAGTCAAGAAATGCTTTGACAGGATAACAGGATTTTAGCGGATAAACAGGATGAAAAGAAGAGACTGCGACGGCTGCGGAGGAACGCTTGGGAATGAGAGGGATTGATTGTGGATATTGAACGGTTGATTGCGGAGCGGGAGAGAGAGTTTCCCGTTGTTGAGCATAAGACGTTCTTGGCGCATGCGGCGGTGGCGGCGTTGCCTCGGGTGGCGGTGGAGGCGATGTCGGAGTACTGCCTGCGGGGCGCGGAGGATTCGCAGGAGAATCCGTGGACGTGGCAGGAGTTGCAGCGGACGCGGGAGGCTTCGGCGCGGCTGCTGGGCTGCGATGCGGACGAGGTGGCGATGCTGGGGCCGACCTCGCTGGGGCTGAACCTGGTGGCGGCGGGCCTGCCGTGGCGGGATGGCGATGAGGTGGTGTATTAGATCGGAAGAG
>JAVEWL010000354.1:0-6143 GCA_034004565.1 FCB group bacterium
CGATCTCCCCGAAATCGCCGGGAGCATCTATTACAATATATCTACCTATGTAGAAAGATGTAGCACAAACTTCGCTCGAAATCGCCCAAATCGCTCGAAGAATCGAGGGGCTCGCGGTACGTTTCGTCCGGGCGCGCAAGGCTTTTGCAATTATCAATTCAGTCACGAGTGATAGCGTCGCGCAGGCGTTTCTACTCTTGACTTATCGGGCGCTATAGTGCAAACTGAGCGCTGGTTTTTCGGGTTGACAAGCTTTGACATGGGTTCGATTATTTACAATGCTTTGGTGCGGCGTCAACTATGCGGAGGGGCGCCGTGCTTTTAGGTTATGTGCCGTGTTGGCGGTGCTCTTGATGCGGCCATTCCTTCGTCGCTCGGTCGTGATCGAGCGGCGATTTCATCGGGCGTAACAAGGCCACAATCGATCGCGCTTCAGACGCTCCCTCGGGAGGGGAACGCCAGTCTGTGCGAGGCTGTCTTTTGTCACATGTCTGACCTCCAGGGGACTCGACAACGGCGTAGGGGCTAGAAGCTATGTCCAACCCATGTCCGACGGATAAAGGTAGTGCCATGGCGTTTGACGATGCTAATCCCTGGATTCTTGCCCAGCCGCGCCTGCAAGCTATCCTTGACGAACATACCTATAAGAACTGGTTCTCCCAAACGCGTTTTGAATCGTATCTGGAGGGGGAACTCGTCGTGGGCGTTCCCAGCGAGTTTTTCGCCACCTGGCTGCGCGATCACTACATGGACACCGTCAGCGAATGCGTCCAGCAAATCGTTGCCGACTTCCGCGAGGTCCGTTTCATCTCGACGGGCATAGCCCCCGCAATGCCCGGCATGGACCCAGTCGAGAAAGACGCCCCGCGCCGTCGCCCGGCGCGCCCCTCGGTGCGCCGCTTCGAGGGCTTCAATCCACGCTATACGTTTGACCAATTCGTCGTAGGGTCCGCCAACCGCTTCGCCTATGCCGCCGCACGCGCCGTGGCGGACTCGCCGGGGCGCGGCTACAACCCGCTGTTCCTCCACGGCGACACCGGCCTCGGCAAGACCCACCTCATGCAGGCCATCGGGCAGGAAATCCTCGACCGGGATCCCAACAACACCGTCGTGTTCATCTCGTCCGAGGATTTCACCAACCAACTCATCGAGAGCATCGCAAAGAAGACCACACAACGGTTCCGCGCGAAGTTCCGCAAGGTCGACGCGCTCCTCATCGACGATATCCACTTTATCGCGGGCCGCGAGGCCACCCAGGAAGAATTCTTCCACACCTTCAACGCCCTGTTCGACATGCACAAGCAGATCGTCATCTCCAGCGACCGCCAGCCAAAGGAAATCCGCGGCCTCGAAGAGCGCCTCATCTCGCGCTTCGAGTGGGGCCTCGTCACCGACATCCAACCGCCCGACCTCGAGACGCGCGTGGCCATCCTCCAGTGCAAGGCCGCCCAGGAAAACGTCACCGTGCCGCCCGATGTGCTCCGCTACGTCGCGCTCCATGTGACCAAGAACATTCGCGAACTCGAAGGCGCCCTCATCACCGTCCTTGCCTACAGCAAGCTCACCGGCCAGAAACTCGGCCTGCCCCTCGTGGAGGAAGTCCTCCGCGACATGATTGGCCGCGACAAGCTGAAGCCGGTCACCATGGAAGCCGTCCAACGCGCCGTCGCCGAGCGCTTCGACGTGCGCATCGCCGACCTCCGCGGCCGCAGCCGTCAGCGCCAGGTCGCGTTTCCCCGCCAGATAGCCATGTACCTGTGCAAAGCGCTCATCCCCAGCCTCTCCTTGAACGAGATCGGCGAAGCCTTCGGCGGCAAAGACCATACCACCGTCATCTACGCCTGCCAGAAGATTGCGCAAGAAAACACAACCAACCCCACCACGCGCCAAGTCCTGAGCCAGTTGGAACGCACCCTGCGCTCCGGATAGGCCAATTCGGATTAGGCCGGCGCCCATTTGCTTGCACGGGAAAAACCGCGCCCGCTTGACTCTGTTAACCCCCGGCGTGATAATCTCGTTGTATCACAGGCCGGGCAGGCGCAAGCGCGCCCATAAACCCGGCCAAGTCCACACGCGACACCCGGGTTCCCTGTCAAACGGAAACCGGCTTTCCCCAACAAAAGCGCGGTATCGAGGACAACTTAATGAGAAGACTCACTTCGCTGCACTGCCCCCTGCTTCTTGCACTCGCCCTGCTCGCAACCCCGGCTTTCGCCCAGGAAACCGCCGCGACCGCCCCGCCCGCCGAGCAGATCGTCCTGCCCTCGGGGGCGCCGCAAACCCTTCAAGACACCGTCGAAAACGCCGTCGCGAAGGTCAAACCGGCCCTCGTGCGCATCCAGGTCGTCTCCACGGACTACGAGCAAGGACGCGAAGTCAAGTACGAAGCCGCCGGCAGCGGCGTGATCATCACCCCCGAAGGCCACATCGTGACCAACCATCACGTCGCCGGCCACGCCAAGCGGCTCTTCATTACCATGGCCAACAAGGAAGAACTCGAAGCCACCCTTGTCGGCACCGATGCCCTCACCGACATCGCCGTCGTGAAGCTTCCCGACGGGCGCACCTACCCGACCGCCCCCTTCGGCGACTCCTCGCTCGTCCAGGTCGGCGACCGCGTGCTCGCCATGGGCAGCCCCATGGCCCTGTCGCAGTCCGTCACCCTCGGCATCGTAAGCAACACCGAACTCATCATGCCGCGCATGTTCGGCCCCATGGCCCGCATGACCCTCGACGGCGAAGACGTCGGCGCCTTCGTCCGCTGGATCGGCCACGACGCCGCCATCTACGGCGGCAACTCCGGCGGCCCCCTCGTCAACCTCGGCGGAGAAATCATCGGCATCAACGAGATCAGCATGAGCCTCGGCGGCGCCATCCCCTCCAACGTCGCCAGCGTCGTCGCCCAAGAGATCATCAAGGCAGGCAAAATCCGCCGCGCGTGGCTCGGAATGGAAATCCAATCCCGGCTTAAGCGCTCGACGGTTGACCGCGGCGTTCTCGTCAGCGGCGCCGTCAAAAACTCCCCCGCCGCCCAGGCCGGCGTGCAATCCGGCGACTACCTCGTCAGAATCGCCGGCCAGGACATCGACGTGAAATTCGACGAGCAATTGCCCGAGTTCAACCGGCTCGTCGCGGGCCTCGCCATCGGGCAACCCGTCGAGGCCGTCCTGGTCCGCGACGGACAGGAAGTCACCGTCAGCATCACCCCGGCCGAACGCAGCGAAATGTCGCCGCCCCAGCAGGAATTCACCCAGTGGGGCATCACCGCCCGCAACATCACCCTGCCCATTGCACAGGAAATGAAACGCGAAACCACCAACGGCGTGCTCGTCACCTCTGTGCGGCCCGGCGGACCCACCGGCGACGCCAAGCCCAATATCCAGTCACAAGACGTTATCGTGAAGGTCAACGACACGCCCATCAACAACATGGACGACCTCCGCAAGGTGACCGACACCATCACCGCCGGAAAAAAGGAACCCACCCCGGCCCTCGTGACCTTCGACCGCAAAGAAGGCAGCCAAATCACCGTCGTCCGCGTCGGCATCAAGGAGATTGACGATCCGGGCCGCGAAGTGCGAAAGGCATGGATTCCCATCGACACACAGGTCCTCACCCGCGAAATTGCCGAACAGATGGGCAAACCCGAACTCACCGGCTTCCGCATCATCGAGGTCTATCCCGACGACGCCGCGACGCAGGCAGGCCTCCAGGTCGGCGACATCATCACCGCCGTCGACGGCGAACGCCTCACCGCCACCCAGCCCGAAGACTACGAAGAACTCCCGACCCTCATCCGCCAATACAAAACCGGCACCCTCGCGGAACTCACCGTCCTGCGCGGCGAACAAGAAGTGAAACTCCCCATCACGCTGCCGCAGGAGCCCATCCCGCAGCGCGAAATGAAAAAGTACAACAACAAGGAATTCGAGTTTACCGTCCGAAACATCACCTTCTTCGACAAGGCCAAGGAGAAGTGGAGCCTCGAACAGCAGGGTGTGCTCGTCGAAGAAGTCACCCCCGGCGGCTGGGCCAATATCGGCGAACTCTACGTCGGCGACCTCATCCTCGACGTCGCCGGGGCGCCCGTCGCCGATGTCGAAGCCATGGAAGCCAAGATGGACGAACTCGCCGCGGCCAAACCGGATTCAGTCGTGATTAAAATTCGGCGCGGCATCCACACCTTGTACCTGGAACTCCAACCCAAATGGGAAAACGGGCAGGCGTAAGGCCACACCCGACGGCGAAAGGACACTCCATGACCCCAATGCGCAATTGCCTCAACATCGCGGTCGCCCTGGCCGTAGCCTTCATCGGCACGGCCTACGCACAAGATCCGCCCGCCCCCGCGGCCACGGCCCCAAACGCCGCCGCAACCGGACGAGATATCCTCGAAAAAAACAAAGCGGCCGTCGTCACCGTGCGGCTCGTCATCAACCAGCAATACTCGATGCCTGGTTCCGGCTCACAGAAACAGGAAAGCCGGCAGGAAATTACCGGGCTCATCGTCGACCCCTCCGGCCTCACCGCCGTGTCCCTCAGCGAAACCGATCCCTCCAGCCTCATACGCCGCATGTACGGCGCGCGCGCACGCGACATCCAGTTCGAAAGCACCGTCACCGACGCCAAGCTGATCCTTTCCGACGGCACCGAAGTCCCCGCCAAGATCGTCATTAGCGATCGCGACCTCGATCTCGCGTTCCTGCGCCCCATCACGGCCCCCGCAGCCCCCCTGCCCGCTGTGAACCTCGATCAGGCCGCACAGCCCCAGTTGCTCGACGAGATACTCATCCTCAGCCGCCTCGGACGCGTCGCCGGCCGTGCCTACGGCGCCGCCATCGACCGCGTGCAAGCCGTTATCGAGCGGCCCCGTAAGTTCTTCGTGCCCGTCGGCGCCGATCCCTCCGGCGGACTCGGCTCGCCCGTATTCGCCATGGACGGTAACATCGTCGGACTCACCCTGCTGCGCTCCATCGAAGTCGAAGGCGGCGGCGGAAACGCCATGCAGCAGGGCACCCTCGTCATCGTCGTGCCCGCCGCCGATATCAAAGACGCCGCCGCACAGGCCCCCAGCGTAGAAGAGGCCGCCAAGCAGGAAGCCGCGCAGCCGGCCGAACCGCCCGCCCCGGAACCCGCGCCCGAGTCTGCGCCCGAGCCTGCGCCTGCGCCCGCTCCAGAAGCCCCCGCGCCCGCGCCCGAAACCCCCGCGCCCGCGCCCGCGCCCGAACCCGCGCCGCCGGCGCCCGCCGCCCCGGAAGAGGCCTCGCCACCGCCCCCGGCCCAGACCTAAGCTCCACTTAACAATCAACCAGCCCCTTCCGGCCTCCACCCAGCAGGCCGGAGGGGCCTTTCATTAACCCTTCTGCTTCCCAGTCCACCCAGTCCACCTGCCCCCGAGCGCAGCCTCCCACAGGCCGCCTCTTATCTCAAGGAGTCCTCCCGTGCAAAATCTCGAAATCACCCTCGACCACCTCGGAATCCTCGACGCCCGCCGAATCTACCGTAACCTGTCCTGGGAAGACCTCATCCAGGCCGAAACCTCCCCAACCCTCGAAGGCCTCGAACGCGCCATCCCGACCCCCAGCGGCGCCGTCGCCGTCGACACCGGCCGCTTCACCGGACGTTCACCCAAAGACAAATATTTCGTCGTCGAAAACGCATCCAACGACAACCTCTGGTGGTCCGACAACACCGGCTCCGACAACAAGCCCATCGACGACCGCACCTGGAACCACCTTCGCGACCTCGCCGCAAACCAACTCAGCGGCAAAGACCTCTACGTCGTCGACGCCTTCGCCGGAGCCAATCCCGATACGCGCCTTAAGGTCCGCATCGTCTGCGAAGTTGCCTGGCAGGCCCATTTCTGCACCAACATGTTCATCCTGCCCAGCGAAGAGGAACTCGAAGACTTCACCCCCGACTGGACCATTCTCAACGCCTGCAAAACCACCTGCCCCGACTTCGCCGACTACGGCCTGCGCTCCGAGGTCTTCGTCGCCAACCACATCGCCCAACGAACCACCGTCATTGGCGGCACCTGGTATGGCGGCGAGATGAAGAAGGGCATCTTCAGCATCATGAATGACTTCCTGCCGCTGCAAAACATCGGCTCCTTCCATTGCTCCGCGAACGTGGGGGAGAGG
>JAVEWL010000355.1:0-6140 GCA_034004565.1 FCB group bacterium
CCGCCTTTCGTGCGATCCGGCCTCGGCTTGAGGTCTTGCCGGGTTCTTAGCTGCGCTTGCGCAGGCGACGGGCGGCCATTCCGGCGCGGCCGAGGCCGAGCAGCGAGAGGGTCGCGGGCTCGGGAACCACTTCGTTGGTGCTCTCGACTTCGCGGACGGCCCATTCTTCAAAGCCCGCGTGCGCTGCGTTCGGCGTGCCGAAGGAGGAGTAGAGGTATACGTACTGGTAGTTGCTGGAGAAGACGGTGGTCGGGACGTACATGAACATGTCGCCGTAGCCGCTGCCGGAGTTCAGGGACGCATTCAATTCGATGCGGTTGTCGCCGCCGGCATCAAGACGGTACGCGAGAAAGCCGCCCGGAATCTGGAGCAGGCCGGACGAGAAGGTTTCGGAGTCCGAGTTCGGCGTATTGGACTGGATGATCTGGATTTCGTTGAGGCTCAAGAGAGGCTTGGAGTTCGCCGACGGCTCGTTGATGTCGAGCAGGAACTCACGGTAGTTGACGCCCCCGATGTTGACGATGGGGATGTCGGTGAGCAGCAGCTCGTGGTTGAACACGTCCGAACTGGCCACGTCGAGCGTGTTGTTTTCGGTCGTGTTGTACGCGTGTTCCGTGACCGCATTGGTTTGAATCTGCACAAAGGTGTTGATGAGACCCGTGCCGGTTGCGCCCACGTCGACCCACTCGAAGATGGCGCCGTTGATGGTGCCGGACGTGGTGTCGGGGGTATCGCCGTTCGTAGACGTGGCCAGGTCCAGGGTGGTGGCCTGAGCCGTCACGGGCACCAACAGCACCGCTACCAACCCCAGTATTCGCCCTATTTGACTCATGGTAAAGTATCCTTTTTCTTATTCAGGCTGTTTCGCCGGAATTCGAGAAACCCGCCATTTGCCGCGCCCCTGACGCATTTTGTTGTGGATGAGGCCGCCCTTACAGTCCCAAGTACTGGACAATGAGCAATTACCGTACCAACGTTTGAACGTCGGGATACCTTGGGTTATACGAAAGGGTTTGTCGTCACACTCGCTCGAACCGGGCAGCCCATCAGACCCGTTTTGGCATCTCCGATACCAAATAAATCGAGTAATTCAATAAAATAGCCGACCAATCTCAATGTGCACCACTTAGTAGATTGACAACTAATAACAATGTGAACCGGTTCCGTCCTGGGTTGGTCAATAGCCAACACCATGTCATTGAGATGTCACAGTTGACAACATTTTTGACAACCTCGTCGGTTTATCCTGAGGTAATGCGGGGCTTTCGGCGGCAAATACAAACCTTCTTGAGCTTGAGGGCTTTTCCTGCTACCCTTCGACGACATACTTCAGGGAGAAAACAATGGTCGAATACATTGCGGAGTGGATCATCGCCATCATGGCGACCTTGGGCTATCCGGGCCTTGTGCTCATGATGACTCTTGAAAGCATGGTTGCGCCTGTTCCGTCCGAGATCGTCATGCCCTTTGCGGGTTTTCTGGTAGTTCAGGGAAAGTTCACATTCCTGGGTGCGACGTTGGCCTCGTCGCTTGGGACCCTTATCGGGTCTCTTCTCAGTTACTACATGGGCAAGTGGGGCGGCTACCCCTTGGTGCTGCGCTGTGGCCGGTACCTGTTACTGGATGAAAAACATCTGGACTGGACGGTGCGCTGGTTTGAGAAACGGGGTGAACTCACGATCTTCGTCAGCCGTTTCGTTCCGGTGGTGCGCCACCTGATCTCGATTCCGGCGGGCGTCGGCAACATGAACATCATCAAATTCAGCATCTACACGGTGATTGGCGGCACGATCTGGAACGTAATCCTGCTTTGGGCGGGGGTGGCGCTTGGTGAGCGCTGGTCCATTATCCATACATACTCGCACCAGATTGACTATTTTTTCATTGCGGGGATTTTGGCGGTGGTCGCGTGGTGGATCTGGAAGCAGTGGAATGTGCGCCGAAACAGCGCAGCCAAAGTTGCCGATTAGAGTGAATCGCCAAAAACTGGAAATACGGGACGGGAACCTGTAGCCTTTTGAGTATGGCCCGTGTTGAACTTGCCATAACGGACCCCGCCAGCCGGCTCACGCTGAAGGCCATGCTTGAGGCCGAAGGCCATACGGTGACCGAGGCCGAGCCGGAAGTGGTGATCTGTGACGACGTACCCACGGCGGTGCAGCGTTCCTCCGAGCGCCCCGTGCTGGTGCTGGCACCTTATGCCGAGGTGCGTGACGCCGTGGCCGCCATGCGCCAAGGCGTCTACGGCTACATCCTCCTCCCGTTCCAAGCAGGAGAGGCGGCGCTCATGGTGGAGCGCGCGCTGGGACGGAACCATTCCGCACCGGAACACGAAGCTCCTCAAAAGCTTGAAGAGGTCGAGTTCAAACACATCCAGGAAGTGCTGCGGCTCTGCAAGGGAAACCGTGCGGAAGCGGCACGCGTTCTGGGTATTGGACGCAATACCCTCTGGCGCAAGCTGAAGAAGATCGGTGGAGCCGAGAACGGTGAGGTTGGGGACGAGGAAGAGGACGAAGACCCGACCGAATAGCATCTCACGTCGACGTCAGAATCACCGGAAGAGGGAACGATCGTTTTGTCTGTACATGCATCCGCCCGATTGGGACTGCATAGTCTGGGGTCTACTTTTGCCTGCGCGTGCGGGGACACCCATACCCTGCCAATCGAACGGTGCCATACAGGGCCGGATGCCCGCGCCCTTTTGGCGCAATTCGCAAAGGAACGGCTGGGGCATACCGCCTTTATCGTGAGCGATGCGAACACGCGCGGTTTGGGCGAAGAACTGGTACGGTCGTTGGCGAACGCGGGCAAGCAGGTCGCGGAAAAGTCATTTGGATCGGAGCCGCTGGAAGCCACCGACGGGTTGGGCGATGAGGTGGCGCAAGCCGGCCGGGATGCGGATTTTTTTGTGGGCCTGGGCTCGGGCACGCTGTGCGATCTGGCCAAATATGCGGGCGATAAACTGAAACGTCCGGTCCTCCTCTACCCCACCGCCGCTTCGATGAACGGCTATACCTCGAGCATTGTGGCGCTGAAGGTGCGCGGGTTAAAGCGTACGTTACCGTGTACGCCGGCGCTGGGTGTTTTCGCGGATCCCACCGTTGCGGCCACCGCGCCCATCCGGATGACGGCGGCGGGCGTGGCTGATTTTCTGAGCAAGGCTTCCTCTTCGACGGACTGGCGCGCGGGGCATTACTTGCGCGGCGGTTACTATTGTGAGCGCCCGCGCGAGTTCTTCGAAGGCTCGCAGGAGTTGTTGCTGGACGCCGCGGGACGGGTGGCTTCGGGGGATGCGGAAGCGGTGGGCGTGGTGATGGACGCGCTGCTGTTGTCGGGATTGTCGATGGTGGTGGCGGGGTCGTCGGCGCCGGCCTCGGGCGGCGAGCATCTCATTTCGCATTACCTTGACATGAAGAGCGCGTTATACGGTCTTCCGCACGATTTGCACGGCGCGCAAGTGGGGGTGGGCACGATTCACTGCCTTCAACTTTGGGAGGCGATCCTGGCATTGGATGCCTTCGACATCGATGCGTGCATCGCCGCGCAACCGGATCTCGAGTCGGTCGAGGCGTGGGTGCGCGAGGATTGGGGTCCGGTGGCGGACGAGGTGTTGGCGCAATGGCGTCAGAAGGCGGTCGGACCGGAGGCGTTGCGCGCGGAATTGGAGCGCGTGCGGGCGGGCTTGCCCGAGTTGCGCGGACTTCTGGCGAAGGACTTGCTGCCGTCGGACGTGGTGCGCCGCGCGATTCAGGATGCGGGCGGCCCGGTAACGCCCGAAACGCTGACCGCGCCCGCCGAGGAATACCGCCGCGCATTACGGTTTGCGCGATTCATCCGCAATCGGTTCACCGTGCTGGATTTGGCCGCGGAGCTGGGCCTGTAGGGCTATTTGCGACATGAAACCTGCCGGGGGGGTAGCATCGGTCTAACGGGCACTGCTTTACGAGCGCGGGGCCTCTCGCAATACCTGGGGGGCTGTGCTAGAGTACCGGGACCGGTCTTTGGGACAAATAGAGGGAGAAAACATGCGCAAGGTTATCATGAGCTTTGCTTTGGCGGCGCTGCTGGCGACGGCGGCGGGCGCGCAAGGCCTGGACGGCAAGACATTCACGGTCAGAGGCGGCGCGGCGGACAGCCTGAACGCCCCCATCTCCATAGCGTACGACGGCGCTGACCCTGAAACGTCCGTGGAAGTGGTTCCGGCCGGCGGCGCGCCCATCGCGGCCACGGTCCGCGCGGGCGAACTCGTATTCGTGCCGGAGGCGGTGCCCGCCGGCTCCGAAACCGTGTATACGGTAAAGGTCCTGAAGGAAAAGAAGCAGCCCGCCGTCGAAGTGAAGCAAAAGGGCGACGAGAAAGTGCTCGAGATCACCGTCAACGGCAAGCCCGTCACGGCCTACCACTACACCATCGACGACAAGGTTTCGTTCGAGGCCGCCAAGGCCGCGTACCCCGACCTCACCGAGGATGAATTCAAGCGCCTCGATTCGAACGGCGACGGCGTCTGGACCGCGGCGGACGAGCCCTTGATGCAAGGCGAGGAAAAGGAAAAGGACGCCGGTGTGCTGGCGAGGCTTTGCCACCGCAAGCCCTTCCTGTGGCCGGTCCTGGCCGAAGGCCAGGCGACCGTCACGCGCAACTGGCCCATGGGCGAGTCCGAGGGCAAGATGGACCACTTGCACCAGAAGTCGCTGTGGACGGCCCACGGCAAGTTGAACAACGCCAGCTTTTGGGAAGAGAGCTATGAGCGCTCCGGCTATGAAATGGTCGAGACGGTCGAGTTCGGTTCCGGCGACGCCTACGGCTGGATTGTCTCGCACAACGTCTGGCAGGACAGAGAACACAAGCCGGTCATTACGGAGACCCGCGAGTATCGCTTCTACGCCACACCCGATTCCACGCGGACTTTCGACCTCGCCGTGGCCTTCAAGGCCGACTACGGCGACGTTATCTTCGGCGACACCAAGGAAGGGGGCCTCATCGCGCTACGCATGCGCCCCTCGATGAACGAGCAGGGTGGCACCGGCACCATCACGACCGCCAACGGCCAGGGCGAGAAAACGGTCTGGGGCAAGCCCTCGCCATGGTGCGATTACAGCGGCACGATCGAAGGCGTCGGTACGCGTGGCGTTACCTTCTTCGATCATCCCTCGAACCTGCGCCACCCCGCGCGCTGGCATGTACGCAGCTACGGCCTCATGGGCGCAAATTATTTCGGCCTGAAGGATTTCGAGCCCGACCTGAAGCAGCAGGGCGACTGGACGCTGAAGAGCGGCGAAGGCCAGACCTTCCAGTACCGCACGCTCATCCACAGCGGCAACGCCGCGGAAGCGAAGATCGCCGACCGCTACACCGCCTACGCCACCCCCGCACAAGCCACCTGGAAATAACCGGCTTTTGCATACAAATCTCGCCCGGCGCAGACTACTCCGCGCCGGGCGAGTTCTTTTCCAATAGACTCAAACAGGAGTGCATCCGCGTGCTGTGGTGTGAGCAGTGGAAAAGGCCGTTCGTCCTTTCTTCATCCGGACTTCAGTAGAGGCGGCACTGAATCTCGGTATCCTTGTCTTCCTTCAGAACAATCGTCACGGGTTCGATGAGCCGCTGGCGGTTATCGCGCGTCAGGATGATGATGGGCCGGTCGAGCTCGCCCGGGTGCACTTCCTCGACCACGCCGGTGTAATTGAGATGGTCGGCGCTGCGCACGATAATCTCGCAGCCCACCGGGTACACCGGCACGCAGCGGAGAAAGGAACCTACAATCGCCTTGTTCAACACCGTGCCCGAAAGCTTGCGAATGGTATCCAATGCCTCGTCCGCCGGTACCGCCTCGGTCACGCCGTTTCCATGAAGGAGCCGATCGTAGTGATCCGCCACGGCCGCAATCTCGCCGATCAACGTCGGAATCGGTGGGGGCATGTTGCGATCGCGCTCGATGGCGTTGCTACTGTGCGTGCCGCGCGGCAGGCCGGTCCCGTCCTGATGTTCGTGATGTTCGAGCGCCACGTGCGGCGCCAGGATATCCTCGGTGGTGCAGTTCTTCAGCAATTCGTACCCGAGCATTGTGTGATGGCGAATGCGCCGCCGCTCGTCGGTATCGTCGGCCTCCAGAAATACCTCGCCGATATCGTGCAGGAGGC
>JAVEWL010000356.1:0-6138 GCA_034004565.1 FCB group bacterium
TGCGAGGAGTGCGGCGGAACCATGCGCCGCCTGATCGGCGCCGGCGCGGGGGTCATCTTCAAGGGCTCGGGCTTCTACGAGACGGACTACAAGAACAAGACCGGATCGTCGAAGGGCGGCAAGGCCAACGGCGAATCGAAGAGTGCCGCAAAGACCGAGCCGAAGAGCGAAGCGAAATCCGATTCTTCCTCGACTTCCTCGTCCACCAAAAGCGAGTAAGTCGTCATACGCATAGTTTCCCGCTTTGGGTATAGGTGCTTGAGTCAATCCACAGGGGATACGAAGTTGAACACACAGCAGATTAAGGCGATGAACGATCGGCACGTCCTGAATACGTACGGAGCGCGCCGGCTGGCAATCGTCCGTGGCGAAGGGGCCACGCTGTGGGACGCGGACGGCAACGAGTACCTGGACTTCTTCGCCGGGATCGCGGTCACGAATCTGGGTCATTGCCACCCGGCGGTGACGGAGGCGGTGTGCCGCCAGGCGAAGACGCTGCTGCACGTGTCCAACCTGTATTACCTCGAACCCCAGGTGGAATTGGCCGAGCTGTTGAGCAAACACAGCTTCGCGGACCGCTGGTTTTTCTGCAACGGCGGAGCGGAGGCCAACGAGGCGGCGATCAAGATTGCGCGGCGGTATTGGGCGCAGAAGGGCACGCCTCGTCCGGAGATTATTACCGCGAAACAGTCGTTCCACGGGCGCACGCTGGCGACGGTGACGGCGACGGGTCAGCCGAAGTATCAGCAGGGTTTCGAGCCGCTGCTGCCGGGCGTGCGCTATGTGGACTACAACGATTTTGATTCGCTGGCGCAGGCGCTTGCGCCGGAAGTGGGCGCCGTGCTGCTGGAGCCGGTGCAGGGCGAGGGCGGGGTTCGCGTGCCGTCCGACGAGTACCTGCGGAAGGTTCGCGCGCTGTGCAACGAGACCAAGACCTTGTTGTTGTTTGACGAGGTGCAGACGGGGCTGGGGCGCACGGGCAAGCTGTTTGCCTACGAGCATTCGGGCGTGAAGCCGGATGTGATCACGCTGGCGAAGGGGCTTGGGAACGGCGTGCCGATCGGCGCGATGGGCTGCACGGAAGAGGTGGCGAGCGGGTTTAGCGTGGGGTCGCACGCGTGCACCTTCGGCGGGAACCCGCTGAGCTGCGCGGCGGCCGTGGCTACGATGAAGGAACTTACCGCGCCGGGGTTCATCGAGCGCGCGGCGGAATTGGGCGCGTATTTCATGGCCGAGTTGCGCGGACTGGCGGAGCGTTACGCGTCGATCGTCGAGGTGCGGGGCCGGGGCATGATGATCGGCGTCGAGCTGGATAAGGCCGTGACGCCGGTGGTGGATTCGTTGCTCACGTCGGGCATCATCTGCGGTCCGGCGGGTCCGAACGTGGTGCGTTTTGTGCCGCCGCTCATCGTGACGCGCGCGCAGGTGGATCGTGTCGTTGCCGCGCTCGACAAGGCGCTGGGGGACCTCTGATGCTGTACGATTTCGTGTCGCTGGCGGACTGCACGTCCGATGAGATTTACGAGTTGCTCGAGCTTTCCGACGCGGTGAAAAAGATGCAGCGAGAAGGCAAGGTGTACCGTCCGCTCGATGGGCAGAGCCTCGCGATGATCTTCGAGAAGCCGAGCCTGCGCACGCGCGTGACCTTCGAAACGGGCATCTTCCAGCTCGGCGGGCACGGCGTGGTGATGGGTGGCGATGGGTCGCGGCTGGGCGAGCGCGAATCCGTGGCGGACGTGGCGCGCAACCTCGACCGCTGGGTCGATGGGATTATGGCGCGGACCTTCAGCCACAAGGCTGTGCTCGATCTTGCCAAGCATGCCGCGATACCGGTCATCAACGCCTTGACCGACGAGGAGCATCCTTGCCAGGTCTTGGCGGATGCGCAGACGCTGCGCGAGCACAAGGGCGACTTCCAGAATCTGAAGCTGGCGTTCGTCGGCGACGGGAACAACGTCGCGGCGTCGTGGCTCCAGTTCTGCGCGAAGGTGCCGCTGAACTTCACGCTGGTGTGCCCCGAAGGCTACGAGACGCCCAAGGAACTCACCGAGGCCGTGAAGCGCGATGCCAAGGGGACTATCGAGATTACGCATAGTCTCGAGGAAGGTATGAAGGACGCCGACGCGGTCTATACCGACGTTTGGGCCAGCATGGGCCAGGAAAGCGAGCAGATCGAGCGCGAGCGCATCTTCAAGCCGTACCAGGTGAACGCGCGGGCGATGGCGATGGCGAAGCCGGATGCGGTGTTCATGCACTGCCTGCCGGCCAAGCGCGGCAAGGAAGTCACCGGCGACGTGATGGATTGCCCGCACTCGGTCGTGTTCGACGGCGCCGAGAACCGCCTGCACGCGCAGAAGGCCATCATGGTTAAGCTGATGCAGCGCGATGCGCAGGGGCTGAGCCCAAAGCGCCGCCTATGCGCGGGGTAGCAGGCGAAAGCGGGGACAGTTTCCATTTTCCGAGTTAGAGGCATGCCTGCGGTCTCTTCTGTCCTCGTAGTCTTGGGCCGGATTTGATTCGATCTCGTTCCGCGGAAAATGGAACAGTCCCCGTTTTCGAGGAGATTGGCGATGGAGCTTCAGGGGTCGAGTTTCATTATCCGGCCGCATCGTTGGGGGGACGAGGAGTCGCTGGCGCGGTACGCCAATAATCCCAACGTATCGCGGTTTCTTTCGGATATCTTTCCTTGTCCATATACCCTTGAGGATGCGAAGCGCTTTATTGCCATCCGGGAGAAGGACGAGGATCCTCGGACGCATTTCGCGATTGTGCGGGGGGACGGGGTCATCGGCGGGGTGGGGTTCACACCGTTCGAGGGCAATGCGCGGTTGACGGCGGAGATCGGGTATTGGCTGGGCGAGCCATTCTGGGGGCAGGGGATTGCGACCGAGGCGCTAAAGCTGGTGAGCGCGCTGGCGTTTGAGCAGTATGGCCTCATACGGTTGCAGGCGCGAGTGCTCGAGGGGAATGCGGCGTCGATGCGGGTGCTGGAGAAGGCGGGGTATTCGCTGGAGGCGCGCATGGCGCGGAGTTGCGTCAAGGACGGCCGCATCTTTGATGTATTTCAGTACGTTTTGCTAAACTAACAAGCTAATTCCTTACCAGAAGATCGGGATGGTCTGATTATCGGCCGTCAAGGAGAGGGGTACGCATATGGCTTCCAACGTCAAGAAGATCGTGTTGGCCTATTCGGGCGGCTTGGATACGTCCGTCATTTTGAAATGGCTCCAGGAGACCTACAAGGCGGACATCGTCGCGTTCATCGCGGATGTGGGCCAGGGCGAAGAGTTGGAGCCGGCGCGCGTGAAGGCCATCAATACGGGCGCGTGCGCGACGCACGTGGCGGACCTGCGCGAGGAATTCGCGCGGGACTTCGTATTCCCGACGATGAAGGCGAACGCGCTGTACGAAGGCACGTACATGCTCGGGACGAGCATCGCGCGGCCGCTGATTGCCAAGGCGCAGATCGAGACGCTGCGCGCCGAAGGCGCAGACGCGGTGTCGCACGGTTCGACGGGCAAGGGGAACGACCAGGTACGGTTTGAGCTGACGTACTTCGCGCTGGAGCCCAATGTGAAGATCATCGCGCCGTGGCGCGAGTGGGATTTGACGAGCCGCGCGAAGCTGGTGGCGTATGCCGAGAAGCACGGCATCCCGGTGCCGGTGACGGCGGCGAAGCCGTATTCGAGCGACCGCAACCTGCTGCACATTTCGTTCGAGGGCGGCATTCTGGAGGACCCGTGGGCGGAGCCGCCGGCGGACATGTATCTGCTGTCGCAGGATCCGCGCAAGGCGCCGGACGAACCGGAATACGTCGAGATCGAGTTTGAAGAGGGGACCCCCGTGGCCGTCAATGGCCAGCGTTTGTCGCCTGCGGAACTGATGATGAAGTTGAACGCGCTGGGCGGCCGGCACGGCGTCGGGCGCGTGGACATGGTCGAGAACCGCTTCGTGGGGATGAAGTCGCGCGGCGTGTACGAGACGCCAGGCGGGACGATTCTGTACAAGGCGCACCGCGCGGTCGAGTCGATCACGATGGACCGCGAAGTGATGCTCATGCGCGACCAGATGTCGCCGAAGATCGCCCAGCTCATCTACAACGGCTTCTGGTATTCGCCCGAGTTCAGCCTGATGATGGACTTCGTGAACAAGACGCAGGACAACGTGACGGGCACGGGGCGCGTGCGGCTGTACAAGGGCAACTGCGACGTGGTTGGCCGAAAGGCGCCGAAGTCGCTGTACGACATGAAGATTACGACGTTCGAAGAGGACGAGGGCGCGTATCAGCAGTCCGATGCGGGCGCGTTCATCAAGCTGAACGCCCTGCGCCTGCGCGTGCGGAAGAACGCGGGACTGGAGTAAGCGCGGTTATATTCCTGGGGGGCGGCAAGAGCCGCCCCCCCACTTGTCATCCCGAGCTTGCGAGGGATCTAATCACGCCGACGACTCCGAATCTTGGACCACGATCTGTGGACAAGAGGGCATTGCGATGGACAGGAAATACTACGTATACATCATGTCCAGTAGGCGGGGTGTCCTCTACGTCGGCATAACCAACGACCTCGCCCGTCGAATTACGGAACACAAAGAAGGACGTGGTTCCGTGTTTACAACCCGCTATCGCGTGACTTCGCTTGTGTACTGCGAAGTCTTCCAGTACGTTTATGACGCAATCGGGCGCGAGAAAGAGATCAAGGCTTGGCGACGGGAAAAGAAGGTAAGCCTCATACGAGAGTCAAACCCGGAGTGGATAGACCTATCTGAAGAGAGCTGGATATGAAGATGCGTCTCTTGCAGGAAGATCGTCCCCTCCCCCTCTGTCATCCCGAGCTTGCGAGGGATCTAGTCATACCGAGAACCTGAATGCGTGGGTATGACTAGATCCCTCGCAAGCTCGGGATGACAGAGGGGAGATGTCGTGCGCATAATGGGGATGCGTGGAGCGTGGGGCAAAGATTATGCAAGTGCGACGCCAAGCAGTGACCCGACCTTGGCGGTAGAACGAGGCGATAACGGAGCGGCGACGATGACTAAACTTTGGGGCGGCAGGTTCGAGGGCGAGACGGACGCGCTGGTCGAGGCGCTGGGACAGTCGGTGTCGTTCGATGCGCGGCTGGCGGCGTGGGACGTGCGCGGGAGCATCGCTCATGCGCGGATGCTGGGCGAGCAGGGCATCATTTCGTCCGTGGACGCGCAGCAAATCGTCAAGGGGCTTCAGGGCATCGCCGAGGACATCGAGGCGGGTCGCTTCCATTGCAATCCGAAGCTCGAGGACGTGCACACGAACGTCGAGTCGCTGCTGGTGGAGCGCATAGGCGATGCGGGCAAACGCCTTCACACGGGACGCAGCCGGAACGACCAGGTTTCGCTGGACGTGCGGCTCTGGACACGCGACCAGGTCGATCACATCGTTGAGCTACTGCAGAATCTTCGGCGCGCGCTGCTGGGCTTGGCGCAGGCGAACGTTCACACGATCCTGCCGGGGTTCACGCACCTTCAGCATGCGCAGCCGGTGCTGTTTGCGCATCATATGCTTGCGTATTTCGAGATGTTCGGGCGCGACCGGGAACGGTTTGCGCAGCTTCGCGGGCGCGTGAACGTGTTGCCGCTGGGATCGGCGGCGCTGGCGGGTACGCCGTACGCGATCGACCGCGAGATGGTGGCGAAGGAACTGGGCTTCGACGCGGTCAGCGCGAACAGCATGGACGCGGTGTCGGATCGGGACTATTCGATTGAGTTCTGCTCGGCGGCGTCGATTTGCATGATGCACCTGTCGCGATTCAGCGAGGAATTGATCCTGTGGTCGACGCCGGAGTTCGGGTTCGTCGAGATCGGCGACGCGTTTACGACCGGGTCGAGCATCATGCCGCAGAAGAAGAATCCCGACGTGGCGGAACTGGTGCGCGGGAAGACGGGGCGGGTGTACGGCGACCTGATGGCGTTGCTGACGCTCATGAAGGGTCTGCCGATGACCTACAACCGCGACATGCAGGAGGACAAGGAGCCGCTGTTCGACGCGTCGGACACGTTGCAGCTTTGCCTGGCGGTGATGGCGCAGATGATTCCGTCGATCGCGGTGCGGCACGACCGGATGGCGGAGGCGGTGCGCGAAGGGTTCCTCGAGGCGACGGACCTGGC
>JAVEWL010000357.1:0-6104 GCA_034004565.1 FCB group bacterium
ACCTCAAGACCGAAGGCGAGTTGCAGGAACGCGTGCACGACTGGATCTGGCGCACCTTCGGCATCTTCCTCGTGCTCTACGTGCTCACCACCATCTACACGCTCGTGAGCATTCCGCATGCGACGGCCAATTTTATGCGCGAATTTCAGTGGGCCTGGCTGATCGTACTGCTGAACGTGCTTGCGATTGCCAATATCCCGCGGGCGATCTATCTTAACCGGCCGTATTACGCCTTCGTGTCCAGTGCCTGCACCATCGCGGGACTGACGTTCCTGCTGGGCGGGGCGCTGTTCCCGAATCTCGTCACCTCGAGCCTCAATCCGGAATGGAACCTTACGATCTACAATGCCGCCTCCTCCGAGAAGACGTTGTGGATCATGCGGGTTATTGCCTTCATGGGGTTGCCGTTCGTGCTGGCTTATACGTCGGTTGTCTACTGGGTCTTCCGCGGCAAGGTCGACATCGGCAAGATGAGCTATTGACCCTGGGCGACATGCGGGATTGACAGGGGAGAACTGTACCACTTTCCGCCTAAGCCGATGGACCGTATGGACTTTATGGACTGCATGGACGAAGGCGGGAAGGGGATTTCATGGCTCCCATACTTCCCATAACTCTCATAACTCCCATACTTCCCATTTTCCAAGCCGGAAAGCGGGGACAGTTTCCACTTTTGATCGTCGGGGCCGGTTGACTGTGTGGGCCAAGACAAGTTGGGGGCTTCGCTGGTAGGCCTTGAGCTCATCAAAAGTGGAACAGTCCCCGTTTTCCGGGGAGGATTTTCTTGCTACCCTCTTGACAGTACGATTGGAATCGTATATCTTGAAGTACGATCGCGATCGTAATTTGGAGGAATAGGATGGAGAAGCCGAACGAAAGACCCCAGCCTTCCCCGGCGGAACTGGAGATCCTCCAGGTCTTGTGGAAGCGGGGGTCAAGCACGGTGCGGGGCATTTGGGAGGAGTTGAAGGGCAAGGGCGTGCGGTACACGACCGTGCTCAAGCAACTCCAGGTGATGGCGCAGAAGGGCATGGTGGAGCGGGACGATGCGCAGCGTACCCACCTCTACCGGCCGGCCATCGCGCAGGACGAGGCGCAGCGCAAGCTCACGGCCGATTTCCTGGACCGGGTGTTTGTGGGGAGTGCCGAGCAACTGGTCCTACGCGCCCTCGAGGTGACCGAGACTTCTCCCGAGGAATAGGACGCTATCCGTGTCTATCTGGACGAGTACCGACGGAGGAAAGAGTGATGCTGAACGCTATTCAGGAAGCAAGCCCGCTTCTGGCGACGGCAGGGCTTACGCTACTTCATTTCCTGTGGCAAGGGTGCCTCGTCGCGCTGGTGCTGGCGATTGTGTTGGGGTTGACGGACAAGGGCGCGGCCAGGCTGCGTTATGCGCTGGGTTGCACCGCGATGGTGTTGCTCGCGGTGGGACCTGTTGTGACGTTTGCCGTATTGTGGCCCGAAACCGCAGCGTCCTCGCCTGCGGTTGCCCTGGAAGCCGCGCCCCTCGCGAGCGCGCCCGCCGCGGTAGAGGCCAAACCATTGCCGCCGGCGGCCGAGGCGCGGCTGAGGGAGCAGGCCATTGCTGCCGGTGACCGCGGCGAAGCGCTAAGCCAGAAGCTTCGCGTGCTGATGTATCGCGCGATGCCATGGTTGCCGCTGGCATGGGGGATTGGTGTCGGGGTGATGTCGCTGCGGCTCGTGGCGGGGGCGCTGGGGGTGGCCGTGTTGCGCCGCCGGCGCGTTGAACTCGCCGACCTCTATTGGCGCACCCAGGTGCGGAGGCTTGCGGCGCGAATGGGAATTTGGCGTCCGGTAACCCTGCTGGTATCCGAACTCGCGCATGTGCCGATGGTGGTGGGCTGGCTGCGGCCGGCGGTGGTGGTGCCCGTGGCCATGCTTACGGGGCTGACGCCGGGTCAACTCAGGCTGCTCCTGGCGCACGAGCTCTCGCACTTGAGCCGTTGGGATAACTGGGTGAACCTGGCGCAGCTTCTTCTGGAAACGCTGTTGTTCTACCATCCGGCGGTGTGGTGGGTGTCGGGCCGCATCCGCGAGGAGCGCGAGCATTGTTGTGACGATGCCGCCGCGGCCCTGTGCGACGACGCGGTCCAGTATGCCGAGGCCCTTGCGGCCATGGCGGGGCTGCGCCGCGCGGCGCCGTCGATGGCCTTGTCCGCGGCCGGCGGCAGCCTCCTGGGGCGCATCCGGCGGCTCCTCGATCCCCCGTGCCCGGGTCCGCAGGGCGGGCAACGCGGTCTGGCGGGGCTGGTGGCGCTGGTCCTGGTGGTGGGTTTTGCCGTGGCGACGCGGGCCACCGTCGCGCAAGATCAGGAAGCCCGCTACGTGGAATTTCCCGAGGGTTCCTCGCTGGGACAACTCTACATCCGTGACGGGGGCAAGTCCTTCAACACGGCCATCATCGGAGCCGGCAATGCGGAAGGTTGGCGCACGTATTCGCAGGCGAGCGGTCTGGTGGAAGTGCCGGCGGGGGCCGAGCTCATGTTGGCGCTTCGCGCAACGGCCGTTTCGCAGTTGTCCGAGCTGTCGAAACTGAATCCTGACGATCTGCAGAAACTGGACCTGGTCGATTGCGGTTTGAAGGACGAGGACCTCGAGCACATCGCGGGTTTGACCGGTCTCCGTTCGCTCGTATTGAGCACGAACCGCGACCTGACGGACGCGGGCCTCGAACACCTCAAGGGCTTGACCTCGCTGGTATGGCTGTCGCTCGAGAAGACCGGTGTCGCCTGTGATTCGGCCTTCTTTGACGGCCTGTCGGAACTCACGTATCTGGATGTATACGACACCCGGCTTAACGACGCCGGTTTCGTTCGCCTGTGCCGCCTGCCTCAACTGAAGACGCTGGGCATCGAGAAGGCGCAACTGTCCCAGGAGTCCCTTGCCGCGCTCCGCAACCTTCGCACGATCGAGGAAGCCAATTTCGAGGCCACCACGGTCTCCGACGCCACGCTCGAGGTGCTGGGCGAATTGCCGGCGTTGCGCTACCTCAACGTGGCCCGAACCGACATCAGCGATGCGGGCCTGGAATTCCTGGCCGAGACCCCCGCACTCGAGGTGTTGAACATCAAGTTCACGTCGGTCGGGGACGGCGGGATCGCGCTGCTTAAGACGGCGCCGAGCCTGAAACGCGTCGAGACCGAGGGCTCGCAGGTCACCAAGGAAGGGCTGGCGCGACTGGCTTCCGCGCCGGCCGCGCTCGAGGAAGACGCCGAGCAAGTGGTGCAGCACTCGACCAATCCCGAGGCGCCGCGAGTGGGGCTTCTCATGAGCCATTTCACGGCGACCGGTCCCCATTGGATAGCCAAACCGTACGGTTATCAGCATCAATTTACCACCACGATGGCGGCGATGCTGGAAGAAGCAAACTTTGACGTCTATGCCGTGATCGAGCCGGATACGGCGGATAAGGGCGAACTGCCCGATGTTCTCGCCGCGACGCGCCTGGCCGGGAAGACCGTCGACGGGACCGATCCGAAGGCGCTATCGCAGCTAAATGCGATCTTCGTTAAGTCCGCGCTCAACGTAACGGATTCCATGATCCAGGCCGTGCAAACGGCGGTGGGCAATGGCGCCGGCCTTGTCGTAACGGGAAGCATAGGACACGTGACCCCGGGAGGCGGCGACCTCCTGGGACGGCTCATGCGTATTGATCGCCCCACGTTCTTCTGGAACGGCGGGCAACCCGTCACCTGTACCGTGGCGGCCAACCACCCCATTCTCGCACCGCTCAAGGTGGGTGATTCACTCGAGCTGAGCAGTCTGTTCGGGCTTGCCTCGGAAGGAACCGGGATCGAAGGACAAGCATTGCTAACGGCTCCCGACGAGGGTTCAACGAACTTCTGCCCCATGTACGTATCCAGTTTTGGCAAGGGACGCATCGTGTCCCTGCAATGGTTTGACCCGGCAATGCCGAATAATCCCTTCCCCGGTCGATGGGATCTCTATATCCGCGCGGTCAATTGGGCCGCAAACCGTCCGGCGGATACCGAGTGGTGAGCCGCCGCCAACGCTTGTAACTTCGTGAATCCATGGGACGAGGGCGCTTCTTCCGGCCCTCGTCCCTTGCCGCTTTTTGGGGCGTTCCGGAGCCGGTATGTGCCCCGGCTTGACATTGACCCGCCGTTTCCGGTTTCCTTACGCTTCAAACGAGGGGGCGTAGCTTTCGGCGCGACATTAGCTGTAACGCCGATCTTACTAATCGCGCCAAATTCATATTGCACGGAGGAAGAATGGGTTCGGGATTGTTGCAGGGCAAACGTGGCGTGGTCATGGGTGTGGCGAACGAGCGATCCATCGCATGGGCCTGTGCGCAGGCGTGCGCGGCGGAGGGCGCGTCGCTGGTGTTCAGCTATCCCGGCGAAGCCCTTGAAAAGCGTGTGCGGAAGCTGGCGGGCGATATGGAAGGCGCGGCCGTTTTTCAATGCGACGTGCGCGAGGACGACAGCATTACGAACTTCTTCGCGCAAGTGAAAGAGCATTGCGGCACGATCGATTTCGTTATTCACTCGATTGCCTATGCCGAACGTTCGGATCTGATGGGCCGCTTCGTCGACACCCAGCGCGCGAATTTCCTGTTGGCGCTTGATGTGTCGGCCTATTCGCTTGTGGCGGTGTCGCGCGAGGCGGAAGCGCTGATGCCCGACGGCGGCAGCATCCTTGCGATGACCTTCTACGGCGGCGAGAAGGTGATGCCACGCTACAACGTGATGGGCGTGGCCAAGGCCGCGCTCGACATGTGCATGCGCTACCTCGTGGTTGACCTGGGGCCGAAGAAGATTCGCGTCAACTGCCTGAGCCCCGGTCCGGTGAAGACTCTTTCGGCGAGCGCCATCACCGGGTTCCGCAACATGTTTGATATTGCCGATAGCGTCTCGCCTCTGCGGCGCATTGCGACGCCCGAGGAGATCGCGCAGTCGGCGGTGTTCATGGTGTCGGACCGGTCCGCGTCGATTTCCGGCGAGATCCTTCACATCGACGCGGGGTACCACGTGCTGGGCATGTTCGCGGTCGACCCGAGAGTCGGCGAGTAGAATCGATTCGATAGTTTTTTGGAGCACCCCTGGAGTTGTCCGGGGGTGCTTTTGTCTTGTCACGGGACACCTGATTTCACCAAGAAGGCACGAAGAACTGCAAGAGAAATGCAACCACGAATAAGACGAATCACTTGGAGCGGCTTACGCCGCAACCAAAGGGAGTGGCGTAAGCCGCTCCAAGTGATTCGTCTTATTCGTGGTTGTCTTGTCTTGCGGTTCTTCGTGCCTTCGTGGCTTGGTGGTAAAGCCCTACTCGTAAAACCACTGCTTAGGCAGAATCTTAAGCTGCAACGACAACCCGCCCGTATAGTTAAAGTACGTCAGCAACGCCTGCTCGCCAATCCACGTCACCGCCGGATACGCCCACGCGTCGTCGCCGCCCTCTTCAATATTGCGGAAATGTTCCCACGTTTCCCCCTCGTCCTTCGACAAGGCCGAGGTCAAAGGATTGCGCTTGTCGGTCCCCGGGTTGTGATTCCAGATAGCCAGCAGATCCCCCGTGCCGGGAACACGGCTAAGCGACACCGGCGCGGCCGAACCTTTCAGCGCCGTCTCAACGGGCACGCTCCAGGTCTCGCCGCCGTCCGTCGAAATGCTCTTGTACTGTCCCCCGAGCCCGGTGCGCATCAGCATCATCACGCGCCCGTCCTTCAATTCAATACACGCAGGCTCCCAGCATCCATCGCCCGGCTTCACGCGCTGCGACTCGCGCCACGTTTTCCCCTCGTCGTCCGAAAGGTAGCAGTAGCTGTCGCCGTTCTCCCACGCCTCGAGCAGGATCCGTCCCGACCCCAGCCGGATCGAACGCCCGTTCGTGAGCCCGGTGTACTTGTTGTCGGGACTAATCTGCAGCGGCTCGCTCCACGTAAGGCCTTCGTCCGCCGAAGTCCGCAGCATCACGCGGCAGTCCGTGCTCTCGGTGTTTTTGCGGCAATAGAACAGCGCAATCCGCTCGTCCTTGAGCCGGAGGAAATTCACCTCCATCACGTTGCACCCGCCGTCGTTCTCAACCAGCACGCGCTCTTCACTCCAGGTCTTTCCACC
>JAVEWL010000358.1:0-6101 GCA_034004565.1 FCB group bacterium
CGACCCGGGCGGGTATGCCGACGCTGCGCAACATGAGCGCCATGGCGCTGGCAAACAATTCGCAATGACCGATCTTGGTTACACGAATGAATTCGTCGGCGGGATTCCGCAGGTTCTGAGGAGAGCGCAGGCTGTAGGAGTATTCTCCGTTGCTGAAAAAGCGCTCGACGGCGACGGCCTTGTCGTACGCATTGTCGTAAGGCGCGGTGATGCGTTCCGCAAGGGCGACGGATTCCGCTGACAAATTGTGGTACGTGAGGCGCCCGTAGATGCTGTCGTCCACGACGGGGGCACCCTCGAAGGTGCCCAGGTAGTCGGACGAGGCGGCGCGCAGCTTTTCCGGATCCCATTGAGGCACCTCGGATATGACCTCGTACAGCAGGCTGTCGCGACGGACGGCCACGACGTCGATGGTGGTGTCGCCCTTGACGACATCCCAGGTAAGGCGGGCTTCGCGCCAGCGGATCCGCAGGGGCAGGGGCATGGTGGGCAGGCCCTTGGCGGGGATGTCGTCGAGGTAGACGATCTGGCGTACGAGGCGGGGGGAGTCCAGATTGCTCGTGCGATCGAGCGTTCCGCCCTGGGTGGAAAAGCGCAGAAGTTGTACGCCGTCGTTAAAACGGGACGGCTCGCTGGTGTTGTCCCAACCTTTGTCGTTATAGCGATCGAAAGACGTATTGCGCCAATAGAGGTCGCCGGAGAAACGGCCCTCGGGTTCATCGGGCAGGTACACGCGCATGACGGGCGACGTGTTCAGTTCTTGGGGACCTCCCTGAGAGAGATCGACGGAGTCCGCAAGACCGGTGAACTGGCGTATGGGCTGCAGCGAGGCCCCCCCCAACACGCCGGCCTGCATGCGCGGCGTGGCGATGAAGAACGCGGAGGTCATCAGGATGCAGGCCAGGGTGATGGCCGTGTAGGAGGCGAGGAGGCTGCCGTCCACGAAGTGCTCTCGGCGCTTTCCGTACGTGGGACGCCGGAGCTGTAGCGGGACGACGTCGGCTTCGCAACTGCCGGTGCAGCGGCGGGCCTCGTCGTGCACGTGCAGCGCGAAGAAGGACGCGACGGCGCTGATAAGGAACGTCAGGAACGGAACGGCAATGGCCGCGTCGGGCGAAAGCACGCAGGCGGCGACGAGCAGGAAGAACGACATGAGGAAGATGTGGTGGTAGTCGTGTTCTTCCTTGCGGTGCAGGAGCTTGTACGCCTGGATATAGATGACGAGCGCGACGACGGTAGGAAACAGGGTGTAGGACATCCACAAGACCGGTATCGCCACGGTGTACGCGTAAGTGAGCGCGGTGGTGATATGCCGATACGCGCGGTAGCGGGTGTCCAACCACTCGGCCAGGGGCACGAGCGCGAACACGGCAATCGGAATGAGCAGCGTCGACAGCCCGTATTCCTCGGTCGAGGCGAGGGCGAGATACCCCGACAGGACCATGCCGCAGGTGCTGAGATAAAGCGCGGTCTTGACCCCTTTAAACACGGAATACCTCCCTTGGATCCAGGGCATTCGCGCCGATGTTGCCGATCCGGCGACTCCATTGGGCGGCATCACCACTGAAGGTTAGAAGGGCGCCGCTCTGCCGCCGCCCGGCCGGGATGCTGACGGAAGCGCCCCTGGGCAAATCGGACACGGGTTCGACGCGCGCGAGAACTTCGAGAATACGGCGGGCCTGGGCGGAGCCTTCCGCTTCGGGCACGAAAGTCTCGGGCGTGGCGAGGCTGACGGTGAAGTTCTTCTTGAGCAGCGCCACGGCCAGCGAGGCGACGGCCTCGACGGCGAGTTCAAAGTTATCGTCGAATTCAATGTCGTCGCCGCGGCGCGTGTCGAGGTACAGCGTGACGGTGTGGGCCACGTCGGCTTCCATTTCGCGGACCACGAGGGTGCCGAGACGGGCGCTTGGGCGCCACGCGATTCTTCGAATGTCGTCGCCGCGGACGTACTCTCGCAAGCTGAAGAATTCGCTGCCGTCGGCCGAGATGGACTTGGGCATTTGCCCGATGCCGGCCAACTGGTCGAGCACCTGGGGGCGCACGGGATGCACGCGCGGGTAGACCAGGACGTCGACCGTATCGCCCAGGCGCCGCCGGGCTTCGACAAGACCGAAGGGGACGCCGGTCACGGCGATGAGGTCCGGAAGCGGGTGAAGGCCCCTGCGCTCGAAGACCTCGATGATGCGCGTGAGCACGGCGCGGCGAGCCGGAATCTTGAGGATGTAGCCGGCCGACACGCCGGGACGCGCCGCGCTTTCGAGGCGGACGGAGAACGCGGGAGTCACAAGGTGCCGGTTTTCAATGCGCAGGCCCACGGCGAATTCTTCGCCGCGGTAGACGGTGCCGGGCGCCTCGCGGGACACCGTCAGGCGCCGAAGGGACCAGCGCGACAGAACGTACGACAGCACCAGGAAGCTGATGAGCGCCCCCGCGACGAGATACAGCAGGTTGGTGCCGGTATTCACCGCGGCCAGGAGCACGGCAAAGGCCACGAGTGAAAAGTACCGGCCGGGCCAAACCAGCTTCTGTCGCGTTTTGAAAGCCATGTGCATCCTGCCTATACGGGCACCTTTACCCGCTTGATGTTGTCGTAGATGGCACGGACGCGTTCGCGGGCGACGGCGGCGGGATCGGCGCCGCGGGCGCGCACGACGATGCGGTGCGACAAGACGGGGATGGCCATTTGTTTCACGTCGTCGGGCGTCACGTAGTCTCGTCCCTTGACGAGCGCGCGCGCCTGGCAAGCCTCGAAAAACGAGACCGATGCGCGCGGGCTGGCGCCGAGGAGGACGCGCTCGTCCTGGCGCGTGCCGCGGACGATATCGAGCGCGTATTGGGCGACGGAATCGTCCACCATGACGCGGCCGGCCTCGGCCTGGAGGTGAATGATCTCCTGGGCCGAGAGGACGGGCTCGAGGTCGGCAAGCGCGGCGCGCGGGTCGCGGCGGCGCATGATGCGCATTTCGCTCTCGTCGTCGGGATAACCGATTTCGATGCGGAGCATGAACCGGTCGAGTTGCGACTCGGGCAGGACGTAGGTGCCTTCGTACTCGATCGGATTCTGGGTCGCGAGGACCATGAACGGCTCAGGCAAGGGATGCGATACGCCGTCGACGGTGACCTGGTACTCGCTCATGGCTTCGAGGAGCGCGCTCTGCGACTTGGGCGGGGTGCGGTTGACCTCGTCGGCCAGGACGACGCTGGCGAAGATGGGGCCGCGGCGAAACTCGAAGTCGTTGGTTTTCGGGTCGAGGATGGAGACGCCGAGAATGTCCGAAGGGAGCATGTCGCTGGTGAACTGGATGCGGCTGAAGGAGCAGTCGATGGATCGGGCCAGGCCTTGGGCGAGGGTCGTTTTGCCGATGCCGGGGACGTCTTCGATGAGGACGTGGCCCCGCGCCAGCAGTCCTATCACACAGAGTTCCACCACTTCACGCTTGCCGAAAATCACCTTCTCGATGTTGCCAACCAGCCTTCTGACGGCTTCCATCGTATCTCGTTCCATGCAAGCCTCCTGCAGTTGTCGTCACAGCAATTAATCAGGACGGGAAGCGATCGCTTTCCCGGATTTGACGTTCATGGGCAAGATCCGATGGAACCAACCCTGAAACGTGCATCATGAAGTTGCTTATTCCTTGTCGGATTTGGCGCGCTCCGCTTCGGCCTGGGCGGCCGTTTCGTAGGCGTTGAACGCGTCGGCGACTTTGGCTTCTTCGGCGGTTCCTTTATGTATGAAGACGCGGTACCGCAGCTCGACGGTCTTGCCGGGAGGCAGGATTTCGGTTTGCTCGTGGGGCCAGGAAGCGCCCAGGAAGGAATAATTGCGCAAGATCCAGCCGGGGTGCGGGTAGCCGGGATTGGCCGGGTGCTGGAAGATGGCCGTCCCGGAATACAGGCCGTCGGCGGCGATGCGGGAAGACTGGTCGGCCCACGGGGTCTGGATGAACAGGGAGTCCTCTTTCTGCGGACCGAGGGCGGTGGTGAACTCAAGGCCGGGCCGGGTGGCATCGGGACGCAGGCAGAAGCCGCCGTAGCCTTTGCCCGTGGCGCCCAGAAAACTCACGTCCTGGTCGGATGTGTTGGTAAAGCGCAGGCGGAAGTCGATGACGCGGCTCTGCGCGTCCGCGGGACGGACGGTGAACTGGATGTTCTCCCGCACGATGGGTGTGGTCGGGTTGTCTTTGAACACCCAGACGTTTTCGACCTCGACCTCGGCGGCATCGGGGCGGATGTCTTTGCGGACAAACCGCTCGAACCGTTGCTCGCAATCCTCGTGCAGCCAGATATCCATCCGGCGGTCGCCGTAGTGCGTGTGCGGCCAGGCCCAGAAGATGCCCCGGTGGTGGCGATGGTCTTCGGGAAAGTCCTGCGTGATGACGTCGCCGCCGATCCCGTAGAGCGGATGGATGTAGCAGGAGCGGGCCCAGCGCGCCTCGTCCAGGCCGGCGGGCGGCGTGACCGGCTGGTAGTTGTACGAAAGTACGGGCTTGTCCCCCTCGTGGACCAGCAGGCCCCTGCCGTTGTCTTCGAAGCGAAAGTCCGCGGCATTCGCGGAGAAGGCCGCCGTGAGGAAGATTCCCAAGAGAGTTGTCTTGTACACCGGTTCGTATCTCCTTCGCCGCTTGCGGTCCGCCTGTATATGGCGATTTTACTTCAAAGCGCTCAATGGTTGTTTGTAACGGGCGCGCCCAATTCCTCGACGGCGCGGCGCACGGTGGCCAACTCGTCTGGGGTGAGCTGGAACTTGCCGGCGCGGGCGTTTTCGAGCACCTGGCTTTCGTTGCGGGCGCCGACGAGGGCGCTGGTGACGCCTTTCTGGCTAATGAGCCAGTTGATGGCGATCTGGGCCAGCGTGGCGTCGTGCGCTTCGGCGATAGGTTTCCATTTCTCGAGCATTTGCAGGACCCGCCGGCGATTCTCCGGCGCGAACCAGGGACGCGAGAGCCGGATGTCGCCGCTTGGGAAATCCCGATTCATGCCCACCTTGCCGGTCAGCAGACCCTGGGCGATGGGGCTGTAGGCCAGGATCCCGATTTCGTGTTGGACGCAGAACGGCAGGACGTCGGCCTCGATGTCGCGCTCGAGCGCATTGTACTTGGGCTGATTGCTGGCGAGGTGGGCCTTCTCCAGGCACTTGGACATCATGTCCGTGGTGAAGTTACTGACGCCGAACTCCCGGATCTTGCCTTCCTCCCGAAGGCGCAGCAGCGCGTCCACGGTTTCGTCGAGCGGCGTGGTGCTGTCGGGCCAGTGGCACTGGTAAAGGTCGATGCAGTCGATGCCAAGGCGGCAGAGGCTTTGTTCGCATTCGTAACGGATAGAGTGCGGGCGCAGGTTCTTATGGATGCGCACATGCCTGCCATCCAGGGTGGTGGACTCGAAGAAGAATTCGCCTTCGTCGAGATCCCAGCGAAGACCGCACTTGGTGGCGACGGTGACTTCGTTGCGCCGGCCGGCGATGGCCTTGCCGACGACGCTCTCGCTGTGCCCGGTGCCGTAGATGGGCGCGGTGTCGATACAGGTAACGCCGGCGTCGATACCTCGTTGGAGGGCGCGCAGGGCGTTTTCGTCGTCAGTGCCGCCCCACATCCAGCCGCCGATCGCCCAGGCGCCAAAGGACACCACCGGCATCTTCAGTTCGCTTTTCCCGAGTTGTCTGAATTCCATGCGGGCGTTTCTCCTCGTTCGTGCTGGCGTTCTCGAGTCCTACGCCTGTTAGAAGACACTCTTTCGGACGGCTTTTCAAGCGTGGCGTCAAAACGCCCGGAATCCGGCGGGATGACGGAGATTTGACGAATGGATGAAACAAAAGACAAGAGAGAAAAGAAGAAGTGAGAAGTGGAAAGAAGTAAGAGTAACCGCAAAGGGAGACCGCGAATTCGCGAATCGCGCTCGGTCCCGCGTTGCACGTGGGAACGTCATTGTATTTTTGTAACACTTTAGCCGAATGCCGGGTGGCTTCTTTCCGGGTGGGATCGACGCGAAAGAGTGCCCCCTCACCCTTGTAAACCCTCTCCCCCGATGGGGGAGAGGGGGAAAGCTCACCAAAGTCCGTTGTTGAATTCCCCCTCTCCCCATCGGGGGAGAGGGTTTACAAGGGT
>JAVEWL010000359.1:0-6037 GCA_034004565.1 FCB group bacterium
TCCGCTGGACACGTGCCTGGTTTCGGGGGATAAGCTGGATGGGAGCGATGGGGAGCCGGTGGAATACGTGACGGGGAATCGGCTGGTGCGGCTGTGCTGCAAGGGTTGCATCAAGGAGTTCGAGAAGACCCCGGACAAGTTCCTCGATAAGCTCGACGACGCGGAGAAGAATCGTCCCGCCGCAAAGTAGGGCGCGATCGGATACCTATGGCCTCGGCTCGGAGTCTTTGCGAAGGTTCCGGGTCGAGGCCTCTTCGTCTTCGGCCAGAAGGGCGAGGTCGCCGATCGAGACAATTCCGACGAGCTGATCCTGTTCGTCGACGACGGGGAGGCGGCGAATGCGGTATTGCTCCATGAGCCGGCGGGCCACTTCAACGTCCTGGTCTTCGTAACAGAAGATGACCTCTTCGGTCATGGCCTCGCTGACGGGCATCTGGCTGGGGTCGCGCCCTTCGGCGATGGTGCGCACGGCAATGTCGCGGTCGGTGATGAGGCCGAGCAGGCGGCGACCGCTGCAGACGGGCACGGCGCCGATGTCGAACTCCTTCATTTTGCGCGCGACTTCCTGAATGCGCGTGTCGGGGGAAACGGTTTCGACCGTGTGCGTGAGGATTTGTTTTACCTGCATGCCGGACTCTCCTTGTGAGTGGAATGGATGACCGCGGCGGTCGAGGAGAAAGGGAATGGGCGGTCCAGGAATAAAAATGGCGGGCGCGGTATATGCCCGGGGTGTGGGGTAAAGAAGATAAACCTTTGGATCGATGATAGCCCTTGAGCGGAAAGGCTGTCAAGGCAAGGGAGAATGTAACCCCGAATTCCCATTCGGGGGCTTTGGGTTTCAAGCAGAGCACTGCCAAGAAAAAGCCAAAGACCCCGAATGAGAATTCGGGGTTACATGTCCCGAGTATTCCTGTTTATGGCAGCTTGCCAATGACCTCGATGGCGCGGGCGACGGCTTCACGGTGCGCTTCGATGGGCGCGGGGTCCTTCGTGAAGGTGGTCATGTCGGTGGTAATGGCCGCGGGCACCTGGAGCAGGGGCTCGTATTGCGCCTTCTGTTCGGGGGTGATCGACGCGGCCTTTTCCGTCAGCAGGCGGCGCAGGGTCACCATGTATTCGTAGTCCTCGAGGCCGTCGCGCAGCATTTCCCAGCGGATGCTGTCGACCGGCCCTTCCAGCACAGCGGCTTCCTGCTGGCCCGACGCGGCGGCTTCGGGCGGATAGATGAAGCGTCCGTCGCCGTTGCCCCAGGGGGTCTGCGTGCCGGGCGGAATGCCGTAGCTGGTCTGCCAGGACATCGGGTCCTCATAGGGATTCTGCAAGCCGCCGGGATAGGCCTCGGGGCTGTTCCAGTAGTTCGACTGCCAGATGAGGATGCCGTCGATCTTGCGCTGCCAGGTCTGCCAGAGCCACACGCGCAATTCCGTGGCGGGGTGATCGAGGAACAAGGTGGCATAGGGCGCCTTGGGGCCGGTGCAGACGTACCACCAGAACTTCTCGCCTTCGGCGCGGCGCACTTCGGCGGCGTCGTGATTGTAGTCGTTGCTGATCGGACACCAGAGGTTTGGTCCGCCGACAAGGCCCGGCTCGACCTGCTCGGTAAGCATGCGGACGATGTCGGGCGCGGCTTCCTTGAGCTTGCGGAAGCCGTTCATGACGAACTCGTAGTCCTTGGGATCGGGCTCGTCGAACCAATAGACGTAGGCCTCGTCGAGCCAGCCCTTTTCGCGCAGATGTTCCTGCACGGCCTTGTAGTAGCTGTTGAAGGCGGCCGTGTATTCGGGCGTGCCCTCCTTGAAGCCGAGCATGTCGGGCTCGACGCGGGAGTGGAAGGTTCCGCCGCCCATCCCCGGCGAGGGCAACTGGAAGCTGTTGAAGAAGTAACCGTCGAAGGCCTTGGTCATCGCGGCATCCCAGGCGGTCCAGTCGATCGTGGGCACGAGCTGCGCGGGATCGGTCGTCTGCGGCCACGTGACGTTGAAGGGATCGAGCGGCGCGGGGTCGTAGGGCGTGATGTGGTGTTTCGCGAAGCTCGTGAGGTACTTGTCGAGCACTTCGCGCTGCTGCGCGGGATCGGTGACCTTCTGGTACTGGAAGGCGTGGTTCGGCGTGAAACCGAACGCCGACACACAGGTCATGCGGTCGGGCAGGGCGAAATCGTAGACCACGATGCTGAGCGGCGCTTCGACCTGGTAGCCCTCGGCGGTGAGGCCGATTGTGCCGGTATAGGTGCCGGCGGGCAGGTCCTTTGGCGCGTGGACGCGCACCCACAGCGGCTGGTTCGTGTTGGCCGCAACGGTAATGGGCTCGCGGAACGGCGGCAGCGGATCGGGCCACAGGCCGGGACCGGTGGAGGCGTCGGTGGGCCGGACGACGTTCACGTAACGCTCGCGCAGGATTTCGATGCTTTCGGCCGGGAGCACGGCGCCGTTGGGTCCGGTCAGGGGCTTGGCCTGGGCGGTGAGGCCTTTCAATTCGGCCGTGGGACGCAGGACGAGCTGCAGCGCTTCCGTTTCGTTGCGCGCGATGCTCACGGTCGCGGCGTCGCCGGCGGCTTCGGGCAGCGGGCGGGTCTGGCTGATCTTCCAGCCCGAAGAGGCCCACCACAGGCCAACCGCGTCGCTCGTGGGCGGCAGTTTCTGGCCGTAGTTGCCGGCATAAAGGATCGGGAGGGACACGCCCCATTCGGCCACGAAGCCCGGGGCTTCGCCGATGGTCAGGCGAACCTCGGAGGGGCCGTAGGTCGTGAGCGCGTACGGGAGGTTGAGGGGCGTGGGCTCGACGTTCAGGGTGGCCTGGCCGATCGTACCGGGCGTTTCCGTGCCGTCCTGCTTCGCCGTAAAGGCGTAGGGAACGGTCAGGGCCGCGCCGGTCGTGTTAGTCACCGTTGCCGCGAAGGCGAGCCCGGCGTCCGGCGAAGCCTCGCCGACGGAGTCGATAGCGACGCTGAAGCGCGGGTCAACGCTCTGGACGGCGACGTAGCGCGTGATGCCGCGGGCGTTGACGGGGTCGCCGTCGACGGTGGCAATGTAGACATAGGCGTCGACGCTGAAGGTGCCCGAGGCGGGGTCGAGTTCCGTGGCCTGGTCCGTGGCGCTGCGCATGCGGATCCAGACGGCGTCGGCGGGGAGCATGTCGGCCGGGATCGGGAAGTTCGGAGAGCCGACGTCGGGCACCTGGCCGATTTCACGCCAGGCGAGGCCGTCGATTGACGCTTCGACGATGAGCTTGCCGCCCACACGGTTGCTGAGCGAGATGGTGACGTTCGCGGCGGTTTGTTTGCGGCCCTCGAGGGCCTGGCGGTAGACGACTTCGGAGGCGCCGTAGAAAACCCAGCGATTGGTATTGAAGCCGCACTCGAGGTACGCGAGGGGGCGGCTGTGGTTGCCGATGGAGGACGCGAGCGGCGCGGCGAAGGTGTATTGGTTGCCCTGGATCATCTCGCCGTCGCCGAGGGAAAACCCGGCCGCGCGGCTGTAGACGGGCACGACGCGGACGATCTGGATATCGTCGTAGGCGACGGAGCCGACTTCGTGCCACTGGCCGAAGCGGATCCAGGCCTTTTCGGGCGTGATTTCCTTGGGGGCCATGAAGAAGGAGGTGTAGTCTTTCCAGGCATCGGTGCGCAAGCTGCCGAGGTCGCGGTTGCAGAACGCCGGGCCGCTCATGCCCACGCCGCCGGTGGCGTCAAGGTTGCGCCCGCGGAATTTAAGACGGTAAACCGCCGACGATTCCATCGGCAGCGGCTCGGAACGCCAGAAGTTGCTGTCTTGTCCCGTGCCCTTCACGACGACGGCATGAGTGCCCGAGGCGCCTTCGAGTTCCTGCCACGCGCCTTCGCCACCCGACAGGGTCCAATTCGCGGGCGCGCCGGAACCCTCTTCGAAGGAGGGATTCGGCACCGGCAGGACCTGGGCTCCCGCGGTTCCCGCCACGCTCAACGCCAACGCCACGACACCGGCCCAAATGCTCCAATGTCCGCCCATATGCCTCATGATTTCGTCGATCTCCGAGTGGTCGCGATGCTATCCAAACCGGCTTATGCGCAATTACGTGCATAAACATCGGCAAGCGCATAGTTTAGGCTGAGCGGCCCCTCATAAGCAAGAAAGGGCCTGGAACGCTGTACTAGGCGCAGCGCACATCACTGAGAGGCTCCCATACTTCCCATGACTCTCATTCCTCCCATAAAGCCCATGGGAGTTATGAGAGTCATGGGAAGTATGGGAGGAATGAAAGGGCTTGTGCTAGAATCACGGCATGTTTTTTCAGGGCATACTTTTCGCGATAGTTCTCGGCGCGGGCGGGCCTTCGGGGCAGCTTGCGTACGTGTCGGGCACGGAGCAGGAGGACCTTGCCGCGTGCGTCGTTGACGTGGCGACGGGCGTGTTGCGGCGCGTGGGGCCCGGCCGGCGCGACGCCGCGCCCGCGTGGTCGCCGGACGGGCAGTGGCTTGCGTTCGAGTCGGAACCCGAGGGCGGGAAACGCTCGATTTTCCTTGTGCGCGAGGACGGGTCGGAATTGCACGCGCTTCCGCACGCGCGCGAGTGGAACTCTCAGCCGCGGTGGTCGTCCGACGGCAGGATGCTGGCCTATACGGCGGAGGACGACGATGCGAAGCCGGGCATTATGGTGTACGACGTGCGGGCGAACACGGAAACGCGGTGGGGCGGCACGGAAGTGCCCTTGATGCGTCCGACGTGGTTGAAGAACCTGGCGATCGTGGCCATTGGACTCACGGGAACCGCCGAGGCCGTCTCGACCGACATGTTCCGCCTTGACCCCTCGAGTGCCACCAAGCTTGTTCCGGCGACGCTGCAGCGCTATACGGAATGGGCCGTCGAGGGCCACCCGAAAGGCAAGCGGATCGCGTACGAATCGAACGACGGCGGCGACCGTGAGATTTTCGTCGCGTCCGAATTGAGCTTGAAAGACGTCTCGAACCACCGCGGCGCGGACTGGAACCCGGTGTGGTCGCCGGACGGCCAGTGGCTCGCGTTCGAGTCGTTCCGCACGGGGCGCCGTGGCGTCTACCGCGTGTTCCCCGACACGCAGCGCGTATACGAAGTGGCCGCGGCCGAGACAAGCGACAACTGGTCGCCGACGTGGTCGCCGGATGGGCAGTGGATTGCGTATGTGTCCGATCGCGACGGGCAACCCGAGTTGTATGCGACGTCCCTGGTTGACGGCGAGACGAAGCGGATCACCGACAGCGCCGCGCTCGAGTATGCGCCCGCGTGGCGGCCGGAAGGGCGGGCGAAGAAATGAACCTTCGGCTGGTAGCGTTGGCGCTTCTCGTGGCGGGTCCCGCGTGGGCCCGCGGCGCGGACCGGACGCTCGACACGCTGCGCCTGCCGAACAGCGGCATGCCCGCGGTGGTTGTGGCGGGGACGGCGTTCGAGGCCGATTCGGCGGCGAAGGGCGAGCCACAACTTATCGCGGCCGACGGCACGGCTCGGGCCTTGGCCGTCGAGTGGAGCGATTTGCCGGGCGGGCGTTTTCGCGCGGCCTGCACCGTGGCGGCCGGCACGCCGCCCGGGGCGTACGCGCTCGAGATCGCGGGCGACCGCAACGACCGGTCGGTGTACGTCTTCGAATCGTTTCCGAAGGACTATGCGATGGTCCACATCACGGACACGCACGTGGGCCGCGAAGGCGCGGACGAGACCTTCCGCAAGACCATCGAGCGAATCAACGGGATTAAGCCGGCGCTGGTGCTCATCACGGGCGACCTGACGGACGGGGGCACGCCCGAGCAGTTCCAGTTGTTCCTCGAGATCCTGAAAGATTGCGCGGCGCCGACGTTTGTGTGCGCGGGAAACCACGACCGGAAGGCATTGAACTACGAAGGCTTCTTTGGTCCGGATGCGTACATGTTCCGTTTCGGTCCGGACGGCTATGTGGTGTTTGACACGAAGGACGCCGTCATTGCTTCGGAACTGGGCGCACAGGACGCGGATTTGTACCGGTTCCGCCGGGCGATCCGTTCGTGCCGGTGGTCCATCGGCGCGACGCATCGCTACGACCCGGGCATGGG
>JAVEWL010000360.1:0-6016 GCA_034004565.1 FCB group bacterium
GACGACCCGTGCAAGTCGAGCAGGCGGGCCGCCCAAAACACAGGGTGGAAGTGTTACCTATGTTCCTTGATAAAGTGTTACCCATGTTCCTTGAATAAGTGTTACCTATGTTCTTGGTCGCTCACGCCCGAAGCCCGAGGCCATACGTTGTGCCACCCTCTTAGGGTGGACAGGGAGGGGCTTGGTACCGGGGGTTCCGGCGCGATAAAGCTTGCGCCTCCACCCCCGGCTATTCACATTCAACCCCTTGCGGGGTTGGGGAGCAAATACAAAGCAACTACCGATTACGAGTACGATTACGATGACGAGTACGAAGAAGATCGATTACGAGTACGATTACGAGCACGAAGGGGGAGATGATTAACGCCAAGTGCGCTTGTGGCGCCACTCCTGCTATTCTGTTCCAGGTCCGCGTTCAGCCAACCTATACGGAGGCTTCCCATGGAAAAGCGACGATTCGGCAATACGGATATGGACGTGACGGTCCTCGGCTTCGGCGGTGCCGAAATTGGCTACGAAGGCGCTTCGCAGGAAACCGTCACCGAATTGCTCAACAGCGCGCTCGACGCCGGCCTCAACGTCATCGACACGGCCGTCGGCTACGTCAACAGCGAGGAAATGATCGGCAAGGCCGTCGCCGGCCGCCGCAAAGACTTCTTCCTCTTCAGCAAGTGCGGGCGCGGCGGAAGCACGGACCCTGCGATCTGGGCGAAGGACGCCCTGTTGCAGGACATCCAGACGAGCCTGCGTGAGCTTCAAACCGACTACCTCGACCTCATCCAACTGCATTCGACCCCGCTCGACATTCTGAAGACGGGCGAGGCGATCGAGGCGCTCCGCGAAGCGCGCGACCGCGGCTATACGCGCTACATCGGTTACAGCGGCGACGGCGAGACCGCCGCATACGCCGTCGAGACGGGCGCGTTCGACGCGCTGCAGACTTCGATCAGCATCGCCGACCAGCAGGTGCTCGAGTTGGCCCTGCCCAAGGCCCGCGCGCGCAACATGGGCGTCATCGCGAAACGGCCCATTGCCAACGCCGCGTGGCGCACGGGCAAGAAGCCGGCGGAGCCTTACCACCACGCCTATTGGGACCGCCTGCAGGAGTTGCGGTACGACTTTTTGAAGGACGACCTCAACGACTCCGTCGCGCTCGCCCTGCGCTTTACGCTCAGCCAGCCCGGCGTGCACACCGCCATCGTCGGCACGAAGAATCCCGCGCGTTGGCGCGAAAACGCCGAACTGCTGAAAGCCGGCCCCCTGCCCCAAGCGCAGATCGACGCCATCCGCACGCGCTGGAACGAAGTGGCCGACGAAACGTGGGTCGGGCAGGTGTAATCGTAAGCAGCATGGATATGCCACCCCCAAACTTGTTTGGGGGTGCTTCGTGCGACCACAATCTTTACCTAAGCACCCCCAAACAAGTTTGGGGGTGGCATGAAGAGAGTCACCTTGATTCGCCGGCGGGGCACAACAGGGGAAGTTTTCAGCAATGCTCAATGGAAATGACGTCGCAATTATCCGGGGGCTGGCCGCGCAGGTGGGCGAGATCGCCGCGCTGCCGGTGCAGGAAGAAAAGCGCGCGTTGTGGCGCAGGCTGAACGCGCGCGATCCGGCGCGGCCCATGGTGATGATGGACCAGGTGTGCTGGAACGAGCTCGAGGACTGCGAAGAATTGGCGCTGCAATGCTCGGATTCCGATTGCCGCCGCTACGAAGACTCTCTTCGCCGCACGCTCTACCAGTGGCGGCATTTCCGCGTCGACATGGTCGTCGAACCTTTCGTCGAGGTGCCGATGGCCGTAAGCAACACCGGGTTCGGCGTCGAGGTAATGGAAGAAACCGTCGCCACGAGTTCCGTCAACGGGATCGTGGGACACCGCTTCACGAACCAGTTCGAAGCCGATGAGGACCTGGAAAAGATCGCCACGCCGCGCATCAGCCACGATACCGGCGAGACGGCGCGTCGTCTTGCGGACGCGCACGAGCTCTTCGACGGACTTCTCGAGCCGCGCCTGAAGGGCGCCGATCCCTATGTCTCCCTCTGGGACCCCATCAGCACGTGGATGGGCGTGCAGAACGCGCTCTTTGCCCTCATCGAGCGGCCGGATTTCATGCACCGGCTCGCGGCGCGGATGACGGACGGCTACCTTGCCATGCTCGATCAACTCGAAGCGCAAGGCGTGCTGTGCGGCCCTCAAAGTCTCATCCATTGCACGGGCGCGTACACGGACGAATTGCCCGCGCCCGGCTACGATCCCGCCCGGCCGCGTACAAAAGACATCTGGATGTTCGGCCTGGCGCAGATGTTTTCATCGGTGTCGCCGCGGATGTTCGAGGAGTTCGAGGTGGATTACACGCGCCGCATCTGCGAGCGGTTCGGGCTGGTGTACTACGGCTGTTGCGACCCGCTCGACGAGAAAATGGCCGAAGTCCGCAAGTTACCGAACGTGCGGAAGGTTTCGATGAGCCCTTGGGTCGACGAAGAGCGCGGCGCGGCGGAGATCGGCCGGGACTACGTGTATTCGCGCAAGCCCAATCCGGCGTTCCTGGCCGAGAGCGCGTTTGATGCCGAGGCCGTGCGCAGGGACCTCGTGGCCACGCGGGAGGTGTGCGAGAAGCACGGCTGTCCGCTCGAGATCATCCTGAAAGACATCAGCACGGTGCTGTATGCGCCGGAGCGATTGGAGCAATGGGCGGCGATCGCCATGGACGTGGCCGGAGAGAGGATGGAGTTCGGAATCTGAATCAAAGCATCAGCACCGAACGATCGTCGGCCGTTCCCGCCGGCTCGATGTGAATCATCACATCGCGAACCCGCGGATGCGCGGCCCGCACCGTATCCTTCACCCGGTGCGCGATCGCGTGCCCCACATAGACCGTGGCGTTCGGGTCCACCTCGACGTGCAGATCGACAAAGTATTCCAGCCCCATCTTGCGCACCACGCATTGCTCGATAGTCACCACGCCCTCGACCCGCTCTGCCGTCTCGCGGATGGCGCGTTCCACCCCCGTGTCCGGCGCCGCGTCCATGACCTCGGCGAGAGCCGGACGCAGGAGCCGATAGCCGTTGTACGCAATAATAAGGCAGGCGAACAGTGCCGCCCAGTCGTCGGCATCCTCAAAACCCTCGCCACCCAGCACGGCGACACCGATGCCCACAAACGCGGCGGCGGAGGTCAATGCGTCGCTGCGGTGGTGCCAGGCATCGGTCTTCACGGCGGTGCTTTCCACCTCGGTCCCCACGCCCAGTACGAACCTCGCCAGCGTCTCTTTGATAATGACCACCGCCACCAGCACCAGCAGTGTAAACGTCTCGGGGGCGCGGTTCTCCGGGGAAAGAATCTCTCGAATGCTGCCGACGGCAAGGCTTATCGCGACGCCCAGCAGCGTAATCGAAACCACGATTGCCGCCAGGGGCTCCGCCTTGCCGTGTCCGTAGGGATGGCCCTCGTCGGGCGGAACCTGGGCAATGCGCAGTCCGCCCCAGACCACCGCGGAACTCACGATATCCAGCGTTGACTCGACCGCGTCCGCAAGGAGAGCGTATGAATGCCCGAGCACCCCGGCCACACCCTTGGCGACCGCCAGCATGGCGTTAACGACAACGCCGATGATGGTGGTTTTCAGGGCGCGCGATGCCAGGGCATCGGTATGCGCATTTCGTTGGCCTGTCATTTGCGCGCAGAATACTCCCTGTTGCCGCCGAAGGACCCCGGCTCCCGAACCTTCGCGCATTATACGGCGGGAACGCCCCCGCCTGCCAGCCGGCTATTCCGAGATCACCACCGTTCCGGCCGGATCGATATACCCCCAGACCCGTTCCGGCGCCGAGCGTTGCGCCACCGGCGCCAGCCCGCCCGAGAACGGATACGGCACATACGCGTCCACCTCGAGCGCCGTAGTCCCGTCGCTCCGAATAAAGCGCCACTTGCCCGCGGCATCGGCCACCAGCCCCAGGCCTTCCGAAAAGGGGTGTGCCCCCGCGAACCGCGGCTCGATCGCCCATTCGCCCGCCGTCGTCACATAGCCCCACTGGCCCTGCCGCTCGGCAAACGCGGCGTCGCGCGGACCCGGCATCGCGGGCGCCAGGCCTTCCGCAAACGGCAACGCGCGGTCGAACTTCGGACGCACCGTCCACTCGCCGTCCTTGCCCACAACCCCCCAGGTGCCCCGGCTGTCTCCGGTGCCCGCGTTCACCACCGCCAGCCCCTCGGAAAACGAATACGCATCGGTGAACTTCGGCAGGATCTCGAACTTGTGCGACGTGTTCATGTAGCCCCACATGCGCGTCGGGCCCATGTAAACCGGCGCAAGACCTTCGGTGTACTGCCTCGCATTGCCGTAGCGCGGCGGAATGACCCAGTTGCCCTCGCGATCGATAAACCCGGCGTTGCCCGGCCGGCACTGTTCCGGCACCACATCACCCGCGCGCACCGGCGCCAGCCCGTCCGAGAAATACCCGCAGGCCCTGAACTGCGGCTGGATCACCACCTGCCCCCGCGCGTCCGCATAGCCCCACGCGTACTTCGGCTCGTGCCCCGCCAGCCGGTCCATCAACGAGCGCTTGCCCGCGACCGCCACCGCCGCAAGCCCTTCCGTTCCGCGCGACGCCAAATCAAACCGCGCCTCGCCCGCAATCGCGCCCGTCCGATCGCACAGGCCATACTTGCCGTCGTGGCGCACGGCGAAAAGATTCACCGGTTGCCTCGGCATCACCCTGGGGTCCATCGAATCGTCCATGTAAATAATCGCCTTTCCGGGATTAACGTTGGTCACCCGCCACTGCAATCGGGTACTATCGTGAAGTAGTCGAATCATAGGGCAAGCCGGTACCGGAGGTCCAGAGATGCCGCGGAAGGAGGGAGCGATGAGCCGACGCGATTTCATGAAGGCCGTCCCCGTGCTGGTGGCGGGTGCCGCGACCGTGGCCGCGTCCGCCGTGCATCCCAAAGCCGTGCAACTCTTCTTTTTGCCCGTCGAATCGCGCGTTCCGCTCAAGTTCGGCGCCGAAACGCTTACCTCCATCACCTGCGCGCGCGTTGCCCTGCGCGTCGAAGACGCTAAAGGCCGCTCCGCGGTCGGCTGGGGCGAAACGCCACTCAGCGTCCAGTGGGTTTGGCCGAGCGCGTTGCCTTACGAAGAGCGTCACGCGGCCCTCAAGGAATTCTGCGTGCGCCTCACGAAAGCCTGGGCCGATTTCGACCGCGCGGGACATCCCATGGAAGTCGGACACGCCTTCCAGGAAAGCGTGCTGCCGAAATTGCTCGCCGGCTTCAACGCCGAGCGACGGCCCAACGCCGAACCCATGCCCTGGCTCGCGGCACTCGTGTGCTGCTCGCCCTTCGACATCGCCCTGCACGACGCCTACGGCATGCTCGTCGAGCGGCCCGTGTACGAAACGTACAACGCCGAATTCATGCGCGACGACCTGTCCGCATACCTGCAACCTGCCGAGGATACAAACGTTTCGTTCGCGGGGAAATTCCCGCAGGACTTCCTCGTCGCGAAACGGCCGGATTCGTTGCCCGCCTGGCACCTCGTCGGCGGGAAGGACGCCCTCGATTCCTCCGAACTCACCGGCGAGGAACCCAAGGACGGCTATCCCGTGCTTCTGCGAGACTGGATCCGCCGCGACGGCCTGAAATGCCTAAAGGTGAAGCTGCGCGGCAACGACTTCGAGTGGGACTACGAGCGCCTGGTCAAGGTGGGAGAGATCGCCCTTGAAGAAGGCGCGGACTGGCTCTCGACCGACTTCAACGGCACCTGCAAGGATGTCGCCTACGTCAACGACCTGCTCGACCGCGTCCTGCGCGAGCATCCTCGCATCTACGGCATGATCCTCTACGGCGAGCAGCCTTTCCCCTATGAACTGGAAGAAAACAAGATCGACTGCCACAGCATCTCAGCGCGCAAGCCCCTGTTCATGGACGAAAGCGCGCACGACTGGAAACTCGTGCGCCTCGGCCGCTCGCTGGGCTGGTCCGGCGTCGCGCTCAAGACCTGCAAGACCCAGA
>JAVEWL010000361.1:0-6013 GCA_034004565.1 FCB group bacterium
ACTTCGGCACAACCGCATCCCTGGACAGCACGCGTTCCTTTCCCGCCAGGCTAACCCGGAACATCTAGATTTCAGTGAAATACGCCGCCGTCTCCGAAACAACACGATTGGCCAGTCGATACGCGATTACATAGAGGCCGACGTTCTCAACATGAACCGGCTCCGTCGGCTCAAAGGTCACGGAAACCTCGCTCCCATCGAGACGGTATTGAAAAACCTTCCCGAAGGCTTCCTGCTCCTCGGCCGTGGGCAGTTCGCCGGGGTCGAATGCAACCATTTCGTCGAGCGAGGCCCGGTCAAGCCGGCCGTTATCCTTGAGGTTCGAGCGGTCCAGCCGCTTCAGCCACTCCTCCGGGTCGGCGGGAGCGCCGTCACCGGCATCGCCGGTGAACAACAGCAGCCCGTTCGCGGTCACCTGGACATTCACTTCTGACACGTCGGCCCGGTGGAGCTGGCGCACCACCGTCTCGCAAACGCCGGCCAAACTCGAGAAGACGGTATAGGGCGGCGCCTCGGAGGCCCAGTTGCAGTCCACGCTCACGGTGAGCACACCACGGCGGTGCTGCCACGACATGGTGCCCGGCACCTTCGAGGCAAGCCGGTCCATGGCCAGAGAAACGCTCTGCCTGTCATGCGCCTTGTAATAGGTCGAGTGGGCGATTTGATACGCGGCGGCGCCCACGGTACTGGCGACGATGCCAACCGCCAGCACAATGCCGTAGCGGCGCAGACTCCGGTACACGTACGGGCCCGCAAGCGTCCAGGCCAGCGCGCCCAGAAAAACACCGGGCCACCAGAACGCCACAATGTAAAGGAACTTCACCGGAATCGTGGCCAGATCCCAGCCATCGTATTGCCACAGCCGGAACCAGAATACGGCGGTTATCACCGCGGACAGCAGCGCCAGTATTGCCAGCCAGCCGTTTGTGTCGGGTTCATCCGGCTCATCGGGCTCGGGCCGGACCAGAAAGCCTCCCGCCGCCCCCATTGTCAACGTCGCAACGACCATCATGAAAGCCAGATAGCCCAGATCGAGCGGGCGAAGAAACAGGCTCAGGAGCAACAGGACCGCACTGGGTCCAAGAACCGCTAGAATCCTTCGAAGCATGGTGTTTCCCCCTGACCGGCGTCCGGATTCCCAGGACAAAACCGATCCACATCGAAGCCGAATTCTACCTCATCCCCACCTTACCCGAACTGATTAACATAATCAAAACGTTAACAATGTCAACTTCAAGAAGAACCCGAACGAATAAGCGCTGCTCAAGAATCGTTCCTAAAGAGAGATTGAGGCAACTCCGGATAACGGGAAGGCTTCCGACACAATAAGGATAGCTCGCTATGAGAAGCATGTGGTTTCCGGCCTTGGCGGCGGGTCTGGCTTTACTGGCACTCTCGACCGTCAATGCTCAGGACATACCTATCACGGGCAACGACTCCGCCCCCGCCCTTAAAGTCTCCGAATGGATCAAGGGAGAGCCGGTAAAGCTCGAGGAAGGCAAGGACAAGAAGGTTCATGTGGTCGAATTCTGGGCCACGTGGTGTCCGCCCTGCCGCGAGAGCATTCCGCACCTGACCGAACTTCAGAAGAAGTACAAGGACAGCGTCACCATCATCGGCATCACAGACGAAGAGGCCCCGCTGGTGAAGGAATTCGTCAAGAAGATGGGCGACAAGATGGACTACAGGGTGGCGCTCGACAAGAACCAGGAGACCGCCAAGGCCTTCGACAAGATCGCCGAGATGCCGGGCATCCCAACCGCCTACGTCATCAATAAAGAAAACAAGGTGGTGTGGGCCGGCCATCCCCTCGATGAGGAGTTTGAGAAAGTATTGGCCACGCTGACCAAGGACTCGGCCAAGACGCCGGAGTCCGGTGGCGCGTAAGACTATACCCTTGCCCCCCCTTTTTCACGTGGCCCCGCCGCATATGCGCCGGGGCCTTTTCCATTCTGGATGCCGCCGCTTTTTCCCGGTGAGATCCTGGGCTATAATAGCGGCCGTCACACCTGGATCGGTTCAGGCCATGTCGGCCGGGCGTTGTGACCCGATTCAGCCCTAACGCAGAAGCGATGACCGGGCACTTCACCTGTGAACTGCCCTATGACCCCTCTCAATGATCCAGAGGAGTAACGCGTGAAGGCATCGGAAGCACAACGTCTGTTCGAGGAATCCAAACGCCTTTTCTCCGAAGGCCGATTCGGGGAAGCGCTGGTCATTCTCATCCAACTCGACGCCGAGCACCCCAACGATCGACATCTGCTATACCCGCTGGCGCTTTGCATGGCGAAGGCGGGCCGCACCGAAGAAGCGCGAAACCTGTGCAACCGCCTCATCCAGGAGTTCAACGACCCCAAGGCGGCGGAACTGCGCCGGCAGTTGACCCCTCCGCCGCCCGCGCCGCCGGGATCCGGAATACCGGGAGTGACAATGCCGGACCTCGGCATACCCGGCCTGCAACCGATCGACCTGGGCGATTTGAATGCGCCCGTGGTGAAATACACGCCGCCCCCGCCGGAACCCGCGTGGAAAAGCTGGCTGCTCTACGGCGGCGCGGTGGTGGGAACGCTCGCCGTCATCCTGCTGGTGACGTATGCGGTGCTCGTCATCGGCGAACAGGCCAAGCAGAATCCCGCAGCCGACGTGCCGATGTCGGAGCGGCTCGAAAACCTGCAAGATCCCGAGCAGATGACCGGGGTCATCTGGTTCATTGTCGGGTTTTCGCTGGTCATGCAACCCCTGTTGCTCTTCGGGTTCCTGACCCTGTACGGCAAGCTGCCCTACGATGAACTATGGCGCAACCTGGGCCACGTTGCGCTGGTCGTCTGGGGGCTCGCACTCTTTCAGTTCGTGGCGGGCAAGTTTCTGATGTGCTGCGGCCAACTCATAAGCATCATTATCACTGTCGTCTTTGTGAAGCGAACGTACGGGCTTGAAACCGGCGAGACGATCCTCTGGTTCGGCAGCCTGATCCTGCTCAACATCGGCACAGTCGCGTTGATGATCGTGATTATGCTGAGCCAAGCGTAGCGCCGACCTCCAGGTCGGTCTTCAAAACAAGAGGGCCGACCGCAGGGAGGCCCATCCACCTTGAACTCTTCCAGCCCGCTTCAGCGGGCTTTTGCCCTTTGCCCCCGGCTTCAGCCGGGGGGTAGAAGGCCTTGTGTATCAACAAGAGCCGGCTTCAGCCGGACTTCTCGGGCTTGGCTTCAGCCTTGGCAGCTAAAGCAGAATCGATAAGCCCGGCTGAAGCCGGGGGCAAAGGACAAAAGCCCGCTGAAGCGGGCTCAGAGAGCAGACGTAGAGGGAGCCTCCCTGCGGTGGGCAATTTGCCGTAGGACCGACCTGGAGATCAGTGCTACGTACGACCTTTCGGCTATGCGATGGCCTCGTTGCTCAGCGGCGCGGTCTCGGACGTGCGAACGCGCATACCCCTCACGATAATCCCCGGACGTCCCACGCTCTGGCCTTCGATCTGCTTGTTCTCCGGATCGCGATAGCCCACGCGCACCATCCGGCGTATCTTGTCGGTCTGGTTGATGTGGCTGCCGTGTATGGTGTGAAGATTGAAGCACACCACGTCGCCCCGTTGCGCGGGAACCGGCGTCGTGTCCTCGAGCCGGTATTGGCCGGTTGGCAGGTGGGGTGTGCATTCGGCGCCCTCGGGCGTTTTCGTCACGTGCTCGAGGTGCCCCTCCTTGTGCGAACCGGACAGGAATCGAATCTCGCCGTTCTCGTGGCAAGTGTCGTCGAGGTGGATCAGCACGTCCAGATACCGGCCGTCCGTGTGGCGATAAAACGCGCTGTCCTGATGCATCGGGAAGGGATGGCCCGTTTGCGGCGGCTTGGCGTGCAGGGTCATGTGGTGGAGTTCCACGTTCGGACTCGGAATGAGCTGCGCCACCGATTCCACCAGGCCCGGATTCTGGATCGACCGCAGCCACGCCTCCGAATAGAAGTGCAGGTCGTGAATCGAAGTGAGCTTCGATTTCTTCTCCGTGGCCGGGTCCATGTAGACCTGCCGCCAGGGCCCGGTCCAGCCTACTTCCGTCACCGCCCACTGGTCCATGATCACGTCGAGATGCGCCTCGAGTTCGTCAATCTCTTGCGGCGTGAATACCTGCGGGATCCGCACGAATCCGTGCTCTTCAAAAAACGCCACCCGATCGCTCGATATCATGACTGTGTGCTCCATAGCCCTGTGCCAGCAAGGCACGGGCTTGTTTGACAGGATTAGAAAGATGGGTCTTATAGGTCGTATGGGTCGTATGGGAAAGCCCATCCGGCCCATAAGACCTATAAGACCCATTCTTGGATCGCCGAAAGGTGCAGCCGCCTACGCCGGCTTCGAATTCACGGCATCCGCGGGAAGGTCCAGCTTCGGGTCAAGTTTCTCGTTGGCGGCCACGACCTCGTCCCACGTCACGTCGCGCCCGCTATACGCGGCGGTGCGCCCAAGGATCGCCGTCATGGTGCTGTTCGCGCTCTCCTGGGTGTTGTCGATGGGCTTCCCATCGACGATGGACGCGTGGAAATCCTTCACGTTCGCCACGGTGCCCGTCTCGTAGAGATTTTCGGCAATGCCACCGGGATAGGTGCCCGACTTCGACCCGATTTTCACCAGGCCCGCGTAATGCGTATCAATCGTGCCTTCGGAACCGTAAACCCGCGCGCAGATATCGTCGAAACCCGTCGCGAACTGGTTCGAGTGAAAATCGAGCATCTGGCCGTCCGGGTAGAAATACGTCACAAGGAAATGGTCCCAGCAATCGCCGACATCGGTGCGCGCCTTTCGCCCGCCGTACCCGTGGGCCTTGACCGGGTGCGTGCCGAAGATCCAGTTCGCCACGTCGAGGCAGTGGATGTTTTGTTCCACGATAATGTCGCCGGACAGCGCCTTGTCGAACACCCAATTGCGCAGGCGCGCGGGCTCCGTTCCCGGCGTGGCGTGAAGCCCCAGGCGGCCGGTCTCGTAATACGCCTGCCCGCAGACCAGCGTGCCGATCATGCCTTCGCGCACGCGCTTGACCGCCTCGCGGTAGAGCGGATCCATGCGCGTCTGAAAATCGACCCAGGCGCTGAGCTTCGCCCCGTTGCGCTTAGCCGCTTCGACAATGGCCGTGCAGCCGGGCACGTCCACGGCAATCGGCTTCGCCAGGTACAAGTGCTTCCCGCCGTCGAGCGCGGCGACGGCCTGCTCCGGGTGGAAATACGGCGGACTGATCACCGCGACGGCGTCGACGTCCGACGCGACCAGTTCCTTGTAGCCGTCAAGGCCGGTATAACGCCGCGCGGGCTCCACCCCAAGGTTTTCGCCGGCGGTATCGACGCGATCCTGGAAGAAATCGTGCACGGCGACGACCTTGGTGTTCGTGTGCTTCTGGAACAGGTCGCCCACCCACGGGCCACGTCCGCCGCAGCCGACCAAGCCAAGCCGCACCGCCTCATTCGCCGCGTACCCCCACGCCACCGACGGGACTACGACGGTCAGGGCCGCCGCCGTCTTCAGGAATCCCCGCCGATTGATGCCGCCGCTGGCCTGCTCCATGGTCGTTTCCCTTTCTCGCGCCGGGTTGGATTGGAATGTCCGTCTTTATGGAAGCCGCAGGAATTATGCGAGCGACAGGGTACCTTATTTCAAGTTCCTATGGGATAAAGGCAACGCTGCCCTCCAGGCCGGCAAAGACTGCCCCGATATTCCCCGGCGGCGTACTATTTGATTTACGGACAAACGTTTGCTACTATTTGGAGCCTTGCTGTCGGAAATTACATCTTAGCGGAGTTTTGGAATGGCGAACATTAAGTCCTCGAAGAAGAGCATCGAAACGAGCGAGCGCAACCGTCAGCGCAATATCGCGGTGAAATCGCGCATGAAGACGTTCGTGAAGCACGCGGTGGAGGCCATCGACGCCAAGGACGCCGGGCGCATCCAGACCACCCTTGCCGACGCGCTGTGCGAAATTGATCGCGCGGCCTCCAAGGGCGTGATCCACAAGAACAGCGCCGCCCGCAA
>JAVEWL010000362.1:0-6011 GCA_034004565.1 FCB group bacterium
CGAGCGCGAAGCCTGCTGCGACGCGCTCGCGGCCTCGGCCACCGGCTTCCCCGTGGCCTACGCCACCGCGTTGGCCGACCTTGCAGGGCGCCTGAACATTGGCGCCGCGCAGCCCGTGCTGGCCGCCACTGGCAACGACGACAAGCACGTCCTGCTCGACCGCGTGAAGCGTCTCCTCGTCCCCGGTTACCGCCCGCGCCTGGGCCTGCCCTGGTACACGCTGACCGCACTCCTCATCGCCGGCATGGCGGTCCTCGCCGCGTTGTCGCAGGGCGTGTTCAGCGCCGTGGTGTTCGCGGCGCAGGTGCTAACCCCCGTCGAACGCATACAGAAGATCGAGGCCATCGAGCAAGCCCACGCGCCGCTCCCACGCGACGAGAACGGCGAGAGCAAGGTGAAGATACCGGTCTCCGGAACCGTGCGAACCGAAGACGGCGCCCCGCTGCCAGAGAACCTGAGACTCACGCTGATTTCCATGTCCGACAACGAGACGGCGTCCGTCGGCTGCTGCGTGACCGACGGCAGATTCGAGCAGAAGATGACGCCGGGCATCCTCTACGCCACCGTCAGTGGCGACGGCTATGCCTTCAGCGTCGCAGGTCCGCTGCTCACCACGCCCGACAAACCGGCCGAGAATCTCGACGTCGTGCTGCAACACGGCACGCCCGTCCAGATTCGCGTGACCTCCACAGACGGAGCACCGCTCGCCGATGCCGCGCTCTCGGGATACTACAACCTGGGCTCCGCCGGTACCGGACACTTTGATCTGAAAACGGACCAAGATGGACTGGCCACGTTCGCGTATTGCGAAGACTTTCCCGTATCGCTTCTCGTAATTGCACAGGGATTAGCCCGCGAACGGTACACAGACGTGAAACTCGATCCCGGACGTCCCTTCGAGTGCCGGCTTCAACCCACGCCCGCCGCGACCGGCGTGGTGCGCGCAGCGGAATCGGGCCAGCCCTTGGCAGGCGTTGTCCTACGCCTCGCGGGAGAGCGCGGCCCGCTCGGAGATTGGGGCGGCGAACTCAAAGGCGAAGTGCTCGCCACCACGGACGCCCAGGGCGTCTACGCCATCACCACCCTTCGCGACGATACCGAATACGGTCTCGTTGCATACGGCCCCGACGGTCGTCGAATGGTGGCAGGCACCGTCAGCGCCGGAAAGACCCTCGACCTCAACCTGCCCGCCCCCATTCGCATTCGAGGACGCATCATCGGCGATCTGACCCACCTCGCCAAGGATGACCAGGAACCGTATGTGGAATACAGCCAGACGATCGAGCTCATGTGGTCTAACTTCTACAATGAATCGGATCACGCCACCGTTGAGATTCGCGGCGGCGAAGGTTTCTTCGAAACCGAACCGCTGTGGCCGGGCGAGCTTTATATCGGACCGGATTCGCACCAGCAGCGGCTCGAGGTGTCTCACTCGATCGACGACTTCGTGCTTGACTTGTCGGCAAGCAAACAGCCCGAGGAAAGTCTGCGCACCGTCGTCCTGCGCTTCGAGGCTGACCCCGGTCTCCCGGTTCCAGAAGGTGTTGTAAGAATCCATGCGACGCGACCGGACTGGCCCAACGCTCTTTACCCGGACGGCCGTTACATGCAGGTCGTGACGCTCGCGAACGGCGAAGCGCGCGCCGAGATACCCGTACCGTGTAAGCTGGGATACAACCTCGAAGGCCTCATCGGCTATTGGGCGGAGGACAAATGGGGCATCGACTTGCCCGCCGGCACGGAGCCCTTCGTGCTTAACATTCCGGTGCGGCCCGCCGGCGCCGTCCACGGCATCATCCTCAACCCCGACGGCACTGCCGCCACGTCCCTGGTCTCGTTCATCCGTATCAAGGAGCCCGACGAACTCCAAGGCAAAGGGTATTTCGACGCGAAACCCGTCAAAGACGGCAACTTCCTGATCGCGCCTATTCCCTTCGGCTACACCTGTGCCGTACTCGCGTGGAGCGGCGCGCGAATGGTCCTCAGCGACGAGCTGCAGATCAACGAGACGAGTCCCATTCACGAACTGACAATGCAATTCGTCCCCGGCCTGCCCATCCGAGGCCGTCTACTCGACGAGAGCGGCAACCCCGTCACCGACCTCAACGCCGGCCTCTCCTACGTCAGTCCGTACTCCGGCTCCTACGGCGGCAGTGCAACGGGCCGTCCCGATTCCGACGGCCGCTTCGTCATCGAAGGCGTAAACCCGGACCTGCGCGGGCGCTACTCGCTCTCATCGCAGAGCAAGCTAAAGTACGTCCCCTTCCTGGTGGACGCCACGCCCGGAGGCCCCGAACAAACCATCGTCGTGAAGCGGGGCCTGTCGCTCCACGGCACGGTGCTAGACCAAGCCGGCGTCCCCGTCAAAGCCACACAGGTAAAGGCCATGGCGCACGAAACCACCAACCTCATACGCGCCTTCGACGCCGAACAACCCACCGGCGACGACGGCGCATTCCGCTTCAGCAACCTCGCCCCCGGCAAATACCACTTCTACGTCAACGGCCTGCCCCTGCTCACCGACACCCCCGTCCCCGCGGGCACGGCCGAGCCGGTCCTGCTCAGGATGCGGAAGAAATAGGCGTGGCCGGCTCAAACTCCGCGGGCCCGATATGATCTTGACGTCATATGGAGTTCATGTCATAATCTATCCCTGACTTGGGCCGTCGAGATCGGCGACGAATCTTGCCGGAATGTGACAAACTGCACGAGGCAGCCATGCCCACGAATAGTAACGACAAGATCAAGAGCTTGAGCCCCGCACAGCGCAGGAAGGTCGAAACGCGTGCGGCTCAACTGGTTGCCGAGGAGATGACCCTGCGCGAACTCCGCCACGCGCGAAAGCTCACCCAGGCCCGCTTGGCCAAGACGCTTGGCATCAGCCAGGACAGCGTCTCCCGCCTCGAAAAGCGCAGTGATATCCTGTTGTCCACACTTAGGAAAACCATCGAAGGCATGGGGGGAAGCCTTTCCCTGGTTGCCCAATTCCCCGACCGCGAGCCCGTCGTTCTGTCCGGCATTGCAGGAGACGGGAAAGATACCTAGCGAGCCATCCCCTTCGTCCATAGGGTCCATATCGTCCATATGGTCCATCAAAGAAACACCCCCAAGCCCGTGAAACCGGACTTGGGGGTGCCGCAAAGTCTTTGGGATAGTTGGCAGATTGCCTGCCCCGTTACTTGGTCGCCTCGAAATGATATTTGCCGGACGGCACCTCGAGGGTTACCAGGCCGTTTTCGCTCTTTGTGAGAACTACGGCTTTGTTGGCCTCCAGCGGGGCGCCGCCTTCGGTTACGTTGGCGCCTGGGATGCGAACCGTCGCGCTGGTGTTGGCGGGGATTTCCACCTCGAGCGTGAACTTCTCGCCTTCCACCTTCCAGTTGCTTGCCACGGGCCCGCGGATGGTGTCGTACCAGGTGTTAGCCCAAGTGATATCGCCGACGGGGTGCGGCTCGATGATCACGCGGCGGAATCCGGGGCTCGCGGGATCGGTCTTGATGCCGCCCAGCGCGCGCGGGAACCATTCGCCCACCGCCAGCAGCGTGCTGTGGATATGCGAGCGGTCGCCGTCCCAGCGCTCCCACATCGTGGTCGCGCCCTGGTCGAGCATGAAGCCCCAGCCGGGATAGCTGGTCTTGTTGATCATGAGGAACGAGAGATCGTCGCGGTTGAAATCGGTCAGGGTGCGGAGCACGAACATCGAGCCGTGCATGCCGCCGTCGATGTGGTCGCGGTTGTCGACGCTGATGACGCGGACCAGGTTCTCAAACACCGTGGCGCGAAGCTCTTCGGGCACGACGCCGGAGATGAGCGCGGCGGACAGCGCGGTCTGGTTGTCGCCGGGATAGGTGTTGAGGTCGGACTCGAAGAAGGCGCTGTGCGTGGCCTGGCGGATGGCTTCGGCCTTCTGCGCGTAGCGGGTGGCGTCTTCGGTTTCGCCGAGGGTTGCGGCAACCTTGCTCAGGTGGTCGTTGGCGAAGGCGCAGTAGCAGTTGTTGAAGAAGATGCGCCACTCCAACGGCGACCACGGCCGTCCGCCGCCCTGGTCAAAGCCGGGAATGACCCAGTCGCCCAGGAAACCGTAGGGATCGCCGGCGTACTGTTGCAGGAGATTGTCCTTGGACTTCGAATCGAGGAAAGCGATGTAGCGCTTCATCATGTCGTAGTTGTCGCGAAGGACGCGCGTGTCGCCGTAGTGCAGGTACATATCCCAGGGCAGCAGGATGCTGACGCCGCCCCACAAGGGGCCGCCGCCGGCATTGTGCGGGCTCGGCGCGATGTTGGGGAGGTAGCCTTCATCGTTCTGCACGTCGCGCCAGTTGCCGAGCCACTTCGTGTACATGCCGCCGAGGTCGCAGGCGTAGAGCGCCGTCTTCGAGGTGATCTGCGCGTCGCCGCCGTAGCCGAGGCGTTCTCGGTGCGGACAATCGACGCTGTCGCCGCCCGCGCACACGCAGCGGAACGTGTACATCGTCACGTCGTAGATCCGGTTCAACAGCGCATTCGAGCACTGGAACGCGCCGCGGTTCTCGTAATCGGTCTGGAGGAACAGGGCGCGGGCGTCTTCGCGCGTGGGCGGACGGCGCAGGCCCTTGACGAGTGCGTAGCGGAACGAGTGGTAGTTGAAGCGATTGCGGAAGGTCTCGACGCCCGAGCTCTTGGGAATGTACTCGTCCAGGGTGCGATAGTCCACCCAACTGCCCGGTGTTGCGCCCGCCCTTTCGACGTAACGGATGGACACGGGCTGGCCGGGAGTGCCTTGCACATCGAGTTCAAGCATCGCGGTGACGTTGCGGCCGAAGTCGAAGAGGTACTCGTCCGAACCGAGCGGTGTGACGGACAGTGCCGCGATGGTCTCGCGAATGCGGTTGGGCTGCATCATGGGCGCGCTAATCGCCGGCGTGGGCGGTTCCGCGACACGGGCCTGCGCCCAGGCCGCATCGTCGAACGCGGCGGTGTCCCAGCCGGGCAATTCCGCGGCGGCATCAAAGCGCTCGCCAACGAGGTTGCCCTTCACAATGTTGCCCAGCGGCGCGATAGGCCCGGCGTGGGTCTTCCAGGTCTCGTCGGAGGCGACCACGAAGGTGCTGCCGTCTTCGAGCGTGACTTCCAGTTGCACACGGGCGAAGGGGCCGCCGGGGATCACGCCGGGGAAGGACTCGCAATACCAGCCGAGGCCCAGCCACACGCCCACGCAATTGGCGCCTTGCTGGACGGCATCGGTGACGTCGTAGGTCATGTAATAGGCGCGCTTGTGGTAGTCGCTGACGGGCGGGCTGCACACGTCGTCGCCGATGCGGCGACCGTTCAGGTAGAGCTCTTCGTAGCCGAGCGCGGCGACGTAGGCCGTGGCGCGGACGGGCTTTCCTTCGAGCGTGAAGGCCTTGCGGAACAGCGGCGTGAACGGCTCGACCGGCTTAGGCTCGGGGTAGACGCCGCCGACCCATTTCGCCTGCCAGTCGGCGGGCGCCAGCATGCCCATCGACCAATGCGCGGCCGGGCTCCAGGCCGAGGGGGCATCGGCGCCGTCCCACACGCGAACCTTCCACCAATACGGCGTGCGCGCCTGCAGCGCCTTGCCCGCATACGGAATCAGCGCCGTCTCGTTGGACGCCACCTTGCCCGAATCCCAGACGTCGCCGGTGCCGGCGTCGAGGTTGGCCTGCGAGCTTGCCACGAGGATTTGGTAAGCGGACTGCACCTGAGCCCGCTCGGCGGAGGTAACGAGCCACGTGAGCCGCGGCTGAGCCACGTCGATGCCGAGGGGGTTCTCGAGGTACTCGCAACGGAGCCGCGACACGGCGAGCTTGCCGGTGGCGTCTTCGGCAAAGGCGGGTGTGATGGTTAAGAGCAGGGCCAGTGTCAACAATAGAGGTCGTACTGCGAACATGCTTGAAATCTCCCCACGAGTTTTTGAGCCGGGAGAAGTGTGGCAGACAGGCCGGTGGAAAGGCAAATTGGGTGGAGTATAAGGGATGATTGGCATAGTGATCGGATTTTATAAAACGAGA
>JAVEWL010000363.1:0-5972 GCA_034004565.1 FCB group bacterium
CTGTCGCGCGACATGAAGGACGACATCTTTCGAGTCTTCATCGGCATGCTGACGGCCTATTGCCTCCTTCAGGCATGCCAGCGAAACCGGCTCTACTGGTGGGCCGCCTATGCTCTGACCGCCGCCATCGCCTGCTATGCGCAGTTCTTCATGGGCCCGCTGCTCGTCATGCTGAACCTGTGGTTCCTGGCCGTCATCCGCTCATTCCCGGGCCGGTTCCGCAACTGGTTCGCCGCCAACACCGTCGCCTTCATCCTCGTGATTCCCGTCCTGTTATTCGCGCTTAACCGCTCGCACGCGCTGTTCGTCGAAGCGGACCGCTGGTGGGTGCCCAGGCCCACCCCGGCCCTGGTCGCGTTTTATCTGAAGACCCTCGCCTTCGGCTATTCCGACCTTCAGCCTCACTACAAAATCGCGCTGGTGCTCTACAGCGCAGTGGCCTTCGCGGGTTTCCTGCTGTCCTGGCGCAAAGACGTGAGGTGGGCGTTGCTGCTCCTCTTCTGGATGCCGCTTACCGTGGGCGTCATCATCCTCATTTCGCTCAACAGCCAAAGCGTGTTCCTGTACCGTTCCATGGCGCTCTACGGCATCCCCTTTTATATCTGGGCCGCCGTGGCCATCGCGCGCATCCCTTCCGTCGCGGCCCGAACCGCCTTGCTGTCCTGCATGCTGCTTCTCACCGGCTTCTCGCTCGCGCAACTCTACGAGAGCCGGTTCTCGCTCCTGGAGATTCCGCATCGCCCCGGGCATACTCTGCCGTTGCCTTACCGCGACGCCGCGGAATTCATCCACGAGCGCTCCCTGCCGGATGACCTGGTGGCGCACACGGCGCACACGACCATCTTTCCATTGCACTATTACGGCGTGAACGACCTCCTGCATGCCAACGTCGGCGTGGAACCCGGCCCCATCGACAATTTCTGGCGCTGTCACCCGCCTATTCCAATGCCCGAGGAATTCAGGTACTGCTACATGGTCGCCCTGCAACCGCTCGCCCGCGACCGCAACCGAATCTGGCTCGTCTTCAGCGAGACGGAACGTCTCTACGTGCCCTATAACCCCATGTCGGTTTACCGCTGGCTGGACACGCATTACACGGAGGTGCTCCACCGCTCCTTCGGAAAGTTGGAGGTCTTCCTCTTTCAACGCGAGCAGAACGGCGAACCGATCACCGTGCGTTCGCGCGATCGCGACGACGGCGTCTCCGCTGAACTCGAATACACGGGCGGCGTCAACACGCGCTACCTGAAGGTCCAGCCCGATGCCGGATTGGTAATCTCGCCCCCGGAAGCGAGGCGAGGCGCTCTCACGCTTGCGTTCGACGACGCCCCAACCGGTCCCGTTGAAGATCAGCCCGGCGCCGGCGGCGCGGGAGTGACCTTCTCCGTCAGCAACCGTTCGGACCGTGCCGCCGAGTGCAATATCGAGGTCGTTTTCAGCGATTATCTGCTGGAATTCGCTTCCTTGGACGAAGTGATTCCCGCGTCCGGCGCCTGGATTGTCGGCGACATGTATAACCCCCAACCGCCGCCGCCCGCGTACGCATTGTCCGTGGCCGCCAACCATCTCACCGGGAACGCGCCCGCCATCCTGACCGGCCAACTGACCTTGCCGTCCGGCGTTTACGATACCCGCGTCAGACTCCTCGGCCTGCCGGGATTTCCGGGCTCCGGCCGTTCGGTGTTGAAACTCGAAGTGGGGGGGGCGGACCTCTTCGCTCCCCTGCGCGCGCAACGAGACCCCAAAATGGCATGGACCTGGTTCGCCGCGGCCCCCATCCTGGCCCCGGCCGAAAGCATGCCGGTCGCGCTGCGCGCCGAACTGCCGCCCGGTGCCACCGAATCCAGAAACGACGCGGCTTACGCCGCTTTTGTCGCCGCGGACGCAACGTCGGCACGCACTGGCGAAACCCTTGCGGTGCCTCTCGACAATGTAACCATCCCGCCGCACGCCGCGCGCACCTGGCGGTATTCGGGGCAAGGCAGGCGCGTTGACATATGGGTCTACGAGTCCGGCGCCGACGGCCGGGCTTACAGAATCTTCCGCAAGCTGGATCGGTAAAACCGCTCGTATTGGCATACCATCCTCAAATGCGCCAAAATAGGGGGAATTGGAGCGCAACGAATGCTTAAGAAACCCGAATTGGAACTGCTGACCACCACGTTGTGGGAGTATCCCTCTCAACATTACGGAACCGAGATCCAGGGCGCGCAGGAGTATGTCGGCGCGACCCCTTCCTGGATCATCTGGAACCTGCTCGAACGCTACACGAAGAAGAAGGACCTCGTGGTCGACCCCATGTGTGGGAGCGGCACCACCATTGATGTCTGCAAGGATCGCGAACGGCGCTTCCTGGGTTACGACATCTCCCCGTTCCGGCCCGACATCTTCCGCGCCGATGCTCGCAAGCTCCCGCTTGAAAATGAGAAGGCCGACTTCGTTGTTAGCGACCCGCCCTACTCGACCCACGTCGAGTATTCGGACGACCCCCAGTGCATCGGCAAGCTGTCGGCCCTCGAGGCGGACTACTACGATTCGATGGCCCAGGTAATCCGCGAAATCCACCGAATCCTGCGCGACGGCCACCACATGGCCCTCTACGTCAGCGACTCCTTCAAGAAGGGCAAGCCCTTCATGCCGATCGGGTTTCGCCTGTTCTCCATTCTGGAGCGCTTTTTTACTCCGGTGGACATCGTCTGCGTAGTTCGCCACAACAAGACCCTCAAGCGCCGCCACTGGCACACCGAGGCCGTCGAGGGCAACTACTTCCTGCGCGGGTTCAACTACCTCTTCATCATGCAGAAGGACACAAAGGCCGACGAGCCCAAATCCTGGGACCTCCTTCCCAAAGACCTCGGCCCCGTCAAAGCGGATCAGCCCCCCCGCGAGGAGCGCCCCCGCCCGCCCGAGCGCCATCCCGATCGCCGAGGCCCGCGACCCCAAGGCCCACGGCGTCCCCACGGCGACCGCCGCCCCGGCGTCCCCCCGCGCCGCAAGCGTTAGCTTCAATGGGTCATGCCACCCCCAAACAAGTTTGGGGGTGGCATCTCCGGAAGGAAGGTCGGTGGGAAGCAGCGATCAACTAACCGCCGTGCGGAGTTTGACTTGCGGTGCGTCTGTATGCTATTTTCGCTTGGTTTTGCTGGAAGAGCCCGCGACACGCCTGAGGCTACCCACTCGGTTCCCTTGGATTTGGCGGTCGTCAACTCTTCAAGTTGCGGGGGCGAAATGGCCAGAATGAAAGTGGGTATCGTCGGGTGCGGCAACATCGGCACCGACCTGTGCAATGCCCTCCGCGAGGGAAGCATCCCCGCGGAAGTTGTTGCGTTGACGGATGTTGACCTGGCCCGCGCGGAGAGCTTGCTCTACGCCCAGCAACTGACGGCGCGCGTATGCGGGCTTGAAGAGAACGTGTTTGCGTCCGATTTTGTGGTGGAATGCGCCGAACCGTCCGCGGTTAAAGCGGTGGTCGAAGCCTGCATCCGCCACAAGAAGGATTGCCTGATTATGAGCCTGGGCGGCCTTTTGGGCGACCCGGGATTATTGGACCGGGCCCGTGAAAACGGTATCCTGGTCAAGCTGCCGTCGGGCGCCATCTGCGGCCTGGACGGCGTCCGGTCCGCCAAGGAAGCGGGACTCGAGAAGGTCACGCTGACGACGCGCAAGCCGCCCAAGGGGTTGGTTGGCGCGCCGTATCTCGTCGAGAACAACATCGACGTGGAGAACTTGACGGAGCCGACCGTGGTGTTCGAAGGGACGGCGCTCGAGGCCGTGAAGGCCTTCCCGAAGAACGTCAACGTCGCGGCGGGCTTGAGTCTCGCGGGCGTTGGACCCGAGAAGACGACGGTGCGGGTCATTGCCGACCCGACGTCGAATGCCAACAGCCACGAGGTTGTGGCCGAAGGCGCGTTCGGCCGGTTGTGCGCGACGACGGATAACATGCCGTCGCCCCGCAACCCGAAATCGAGTTACCTGGCGTCGCTGTCGGCCTGCGCGGAATTGCGGGCGGCGGCACTGACGTTTGAGAATCGTAACAGATAGTTTTCGCCGCCGGCGCCAACGACGGCGTGGATGTGGCAAGAGATACCGAAAGAGAACAGACTGGAGAGATCGAGCATGTACGCAGTCGTTAAGACCGGTGGCAAGCAGATTCAGGTCGCGGCAGGCGACCTGGTCCGCATTGAAAAGCTGGACGCGGCGCCGGGCGACCAGGTCGAGTTGACGGAAGTCTGCCTGTTGGCGACCGACGACGGTGTCGTCGTCAACCCCGCCGACCTCGGCGGCGCCAAGGTCGTCTGCCAGGTGGTGGCCCAGGGCCGCGCGAAGAAGATTCGCGTTTTCAAGAAGAAGCGCAGGAAGAACTACATCCGCACCAAGGGTCATCGGCAGTCCTATACCGAAATCCGAGTCCGCGACATCGTTGCGTAAGGGAGATTAATTCATGGCTCACAAGAAAGCAGGCGGCAGTTCGCGCAACGGTCGCGATAGTCACGCACAACGGCTTGGCGTCAAGAAGTTCGGCGGCGAATACGTCCGCACCGGCAACATCCTTGTTCGCCAGCGCGGCACCTATTGGCACCAGGGCAAGAACGTTGGCCGCGGCAAGGACGACACCCTGTTCGCGCTGTGCGAAGGGCACGTGCGGTTCCGTCACGTGTCGAAGGATCGGCAGGCGATCGACGTGGTGCCCCTTGAAGTGGCCGCGGTAGCCGAATAATTGCCATTCGGCCGGAGTCTGTCCACCCATGATAGTTGATCGCGCACGCATTAAGGTCGAGGGTGGGGCGGGCGGAAACGGCTGTACAGGATTCAGACGAGAGAAGTACGTCCCCCGCGGCGGCCCCGACGGCGGAGACGGTGGAAACGGCGGCGATATCGTATTCGTCGCCGATTCTCGTTTGGACTCGCTGCTGGACCTTCAATACCACTCGACCTGGAAGGGCGATCCCGGCGGGCACGGGTCCGGAAGCAATTGCCACGGCAAGAACGGATCCGAGACCATTATCCGCGTGCCGCCCGGCACGGTCTTCTTCTATTGGGAAGGCGAAGTCCCCATCGGCGAAGTGGTCGAAGACGGCGAGCGCTTCGTGGCGGCCAAAGGCGGACGCGGCGGGCGCGGCAACGCGCGTTTTACGTCCTCCACCAACCGCGCGCCCAACTTCGCCGAGAAGGGCGAGCCCGGCGAGGAGTTCGAGTACCGCGTCGAACTGAAGACCATCGCCGAGGTGGGCCTGGTGGGCCTGCCCAACGCGGGCAAGTCGACGTTTCTCGCGGCGGCGACGGCGGCGCGGCCCAAGATCGCCGACTATCCCTTCACGACGCTCTCCCCGAACCTGGGCATCGCGTACCTCAGCGAGTACCGCCGCATCAAGCTGGCGGACATTCCGGGCATCATCGAGGGCGCGGCGGAAGGCAAGGGGCTTGGCCACGATTTCCTGCGCCACATCGAGCGTACGAAGGTGCTGCTGTTCATCATCGACCTTGGCGATCCCGATCCCCTCGAGACGCGCGACGTGCTCGAGCGCGAGCTCGAGGAGTACGGCGCCGATTTTTCGGATCGGCCCCGCGTGTATGCCCTGAACAAGGCGGACATTCCCGAGAACCGCGCGCGGTTTGAAGAGCTTGCGCCGCACTTCGAGAACGCCTTTCTGATCTCGGCGGCGGGCGTTGAAGGCATCGATCAAGTGCTCGAAGCCCTGTGGGATATCCTCGAACGCCTGCGCAGCGAAGAGCCCGAACTTGAGCCGAGCGCGGAACGGGAGTATACCTTTGAAGCCCCCTATACCATCGTGCCGATTCCCGAAGGGTTCCGGCTCGAGGGCAAGGCGTTGCTGCGCGCGGCCAGGATGACCGACTGGAGCAACGAGCAGGCCGTGGACCACTTCCAGCGGCGGCTGCGCAAGATGGGGATCTTGCGGGCGCTCAAACGCATGGGCGCGCAAGAGGGGCAGGCGGTTTTCATTGGGGACGTG
>JAVEWL010000364.1:0-5970 GCA_034004565.1 FCB group bacterium
GATACTCCGCCTCTCGTTCGACCTCGATGCGAAACGATTCGAGGTGGTCCGGATACGGCGCACAAGCGAACATGAAGTCCTGCCACAGGAGGATGCCGTCGCGATCGCAGGCCCGGTAGAACGCCTCGGGTTCGTAGAGTCCGCCGCCCCAGACGCGCAGCATATTGAAATTGGCCTCGCGGGCCTCGTGTACGAGTTGCTCGTAGCGCGCGTCGTCGATCCGCGCGTAGATGGCGTCGGCGGGAATCCAGTTGGCGCCTTTGCAGAAGATCTTCTTGCCGTTGACGACCACGGCGAAGCGCGAGTCGGTGTCCAATTCCACGAACCGCAGTCCCCAATCGAAAGCAGGATTTGTTTCACAGCCGGCGCAGGTCGTTAGCGTGGCCTCCACGCGGTAGAGGTGCTGTTCGCCAAGTCCGTTCGGCCACCAGAGCCGCGGGCATTCGATGGGCAGCGAGAATTCGACGTAGTTCAGACCGGAGCGAAGCAGGACCTTGCTCTGTGCCTCGATGCGGCGTCCCTCCGCGTCCGTCAGCGCAAGGGACACCTCGCCTTCCAGGGTTTTGTAGTAGTGGAGGCGCTCGATTTCGACCGTACCCTCCACGAAGATCGCCTCGCCCCGCCGAACGGGTCGCAGCCCGACGTCGCGGACCGTGGCGCCTTCAATGACACGAAGGACGACGTCGCCCGCGATGGCGGTGGTGGCGACGCGCGGACTCCAATCCCAGCCAAAGCTATACTGGGGTTTGCGCACGAGAATGCGGCGGATATCGCCTCGCTCGGGTCGACCGTTGCCCGCTTCCGTCCCGGCGCGGACGCCGTCCGGCATCTCGGCTTCGGCTTCCGAAAAGGTATCCACGCCCGCCGTGAGCCGCACAACGACCTGGTTCTCGCCTTCGCGAAGAAGTGTGCGCACGTCGGCAACGAAGGGATAGAAACTGTTGCGGTGCGAGCCGACCTGCCTTCCGTTGAGGAAGATCTCCGCATTCGAGTCAAGCCCGTTTAATTCCAGTTCGACGGCGTCCGCTTCGAGCCAGGGATGTTCCACATGGAACATTTGACGGAACCACCAGGAGCGGTCTTCGGTCCAGCGGCAGTCGAAGCTGTTGAGGCCGAGCAGGGGTTCCTTGATGCGGCCGGCGTCGATGAGGCCCTGATGGATGTCGCCGGGGATCGGCTGCGGAATCCAACCCTCGGATTGGTCGCAGACGCGTTCCGCCTGTGCCACCGACCACGACAGCGCTTCGTCGCGCAATTCCCAGATCCCGTTCAGTGATATTTCGCGGCGCATGATAAGAAGCCCCCATTTGACTGCGGTAGAGGCGCGATCCTACCCGTCGGTGGGTGACTGTTCAAGCAACAGAGAACGGGTGGTTCTGGCCCGATTCAGCTAAAGCAGAGCCCGAGAAGTCCGGCTGAATCCGGCTTGTTCCAATGAGAGTTGGCACGCCTAGCCCCTGCTGAAGCCTTGTCCCACCCCAAATCCCCAGCGCCGCAGTCCTTTTCCCCGAAGGGGAAAGATAGTTTTTAGCCCAGGGTCAGCGAGCGAAGGAGGGGCTTTGTCCTCCGAAGCAAGCGCCACCCTGGGTCAGGGGCGTTACCCCACCCCGTTCTTTCCCCGAAGGGGATAGATAACAGGCGGTGCGTTATGTATCCCCTTCGGGGAAAACAAGGGTAAGGGTGCATGCGTGTACCCAGGGTGGCGCTTGCTTCGGAGGACAAAGCCCCTCCTTCGCTCGCTGACCCTGGGCTAAAAACTATCTTTCCCCTTCGGGGAAAAGGACTGCGGCGCTGGGGATTTGGGGTGGGACAAGGCTTCAGCCGAAGTTCAGAAGCCCGATGAAGCGGGCTGGGGGGAGACTCTGTTGGGCCTGACCAGAAATTGCCTGGGACGGCGAACGGTTCTATTTGTGCCTGGCGACCAAATGAACATACAGATCGAAGGCGTCTTCGACCTTGAGGGCGCCCAGCATGGCGGAGTAGGGCTTGATGCCGAATTCGCGAAAACGGAAACGGGCCGTGCCTTCCACCTTGACGGTGTTGTCGCTCACTTCGATGCGTACGGGGACTTCGCGCTCGACCGTTTTGCCGTGAAGGGTCAGCGCGATCGTGGCGACGTGCGTGCAGTCGAGCGTGCCTTGGCGAGTGGCTTCAACCCGAATGGTAGTAACCTCTGCCCGAATGCTCGGAAACCGCGCGGCGTCCAGTTGCTCCTTGGACAGCATCGCCTCTCGAACCTTTGCGCGGTCTTTTTCGGAGAGGTTCGTGAAGGGCTTATCGAGAATTCCGAGCGCTTCCAGACGGGGGTACCATTGCACCGCGGCCTTGGGATCGTCGGGAACCAGGTTGGACGTGGGGAAGGTGATGCTGAAGCGTCCGGTTTCCAATCCCTCGCCGGCTTTTCCGATCTTGGCGGTGTAGTCGCGGGGATAAACCAAGTGGTTGTGCGCCAGGGCCGACGCCAATCCAGCTTTGTGTGTTACCACGGCGAATATGGATTCCGAGCGCTCCACGGCGTACCCTTCATCCTGGGCCGGGGCCGCGCTCGCGGCGGCCAGCAGGGCGATGAGCATTTTCATGACAATGACTTGCCTCCATGGGATGAGTCCTTAGCTGCATTCAGCAGGGGCGGAAGCTATACTGACTTGCGAGTCAAACGGGGATTCTGAACGACATTGGGGGACGACACACGATGTCTGATTTTGTAGCGCTGCTGTGCATAGGAATGGGAACCTTGCTCGTGTCGGCCGCAGGCGAAGAGGCGACCGCTAATGGGATCGTACCGCCAACCTTGAGCGTTGCGCAACCGGCCCCGGAAGCAATTCTCGAGCGCGGCCTGGTCAATGCGGGCGATCCCCTGCGAATCCAGCGCGTATTCGCCAAGGCGAAACGCGGAGAGCCGGTGGTGGTCGGTGTGATCGGCGGCTCAATTACGGCCGGCGCGGCCGCTTCGATCGAAGAATACCGCTGGGGCAATCGCATGGCGGCGTGGTGGAAGCGGACCTTCCCCGAATCCGCCATCACCTTCGTGAATGCCGGCATCGGGGCCACGGGGTCAGACCTCGGCGCGTGCCGGGTGAAACGTGACCTGCTCGGACACAACCCCGATTTCGTGGTCGTCGAGTACGCCGTCAACGACGGCGGCAGCCCCATCTGCGCCGAAACGCTGGAGGGGGTGTTGCGGCAGATCCTCTCGCTGCCGACGCAACCGGGTGTCATGCTGCTCTACACCATGAACGACACCGGCCAGAACACACAGGCCGAGCACGAAACCATCGCCCGCCATTACGGCTTGCCCGCCGTCAGTTTCCGCGATGCGCTGTGGCCGGAGGTGGAGGCCAAGCGAATCGCCTGGACCGACATCGAGGCGGACGCGGTACATCCCAACGATCGCGGCCATGCCTATTGCGCCGACCTCATTGCCAACGTGCTGGACCGGATCCTCAAGGCCATGCCGGAGGGCGACTTGCCCGCCGTTGCGCCTCTGTCCGGGCCCAAGACCTCGGAGGTGTTCCGTTATGCGGGCCTCGTGACCAGCGATTCCGTCGGCCTCTGTGGCTGGCAGGCGCAGCCCGGTCACAACAGCTTCGGTCCGGGCTGGACGGCCGATGAACCCGGCGCAACTTTGGAGATACCTTTCGAGGGAACCCTGGCCGGTCTCGCATACCACCACGTCAAAGGTGACGTCGGCATCGTCGAGGTGCGCGTGGACGAGGGCGTCCCGGTAGAACTCGACGCCTATTTTCCGCAGGATTGGGGCGGCGGCTACACGGCCTTCAAGCTCATCGCGCGCGACTTGGCGCCGGGCAAGCACATCCTTCGCGTTCGTATCCTGGAGAAGCGGCATCCGGATAGCCAGGGGCACACGTTCAACATCGATTCCGTCTGCGTGGCGGGAATGGAGGAGGGGAAATAATGCCGGTCTCACGACGCGAATTCATGCTGGCTTCGAGCAGTGTGGCTATCCTGGGCGGTTGCGCCACATTGCCGTCGGCCGGGGACGTCGCCCGTATGAAATCCACACCGATGAAGACGGACGTGGTCGTGGCGGGCGGCGGCCTGGCGGGCGTGTGCGCGGCCATCGCGGCGGCGCGCAACGGCGCGAAGGTGACGCTGATCCAGGATCGTTCGCGGCTTGGCGGCAACTCGAGCAGCGAGATCCGCATGCACATCTGTGGCGCGAACCACAAGAAGGGGATGGAACGCTGGCGCGAGACGGGCATCATCGAGGAATTGAAGCTGGTCGAGTCCGCCACGAATATGCAGCGCTCGTTCCATATCTGGGACCTAATCCTTTACGACAAGGTCGTCTCCGAACCCAATATCACGCTCTTGCTCGATACGCATGTCATTGGGGCGAGGCTGCGCGGCGATCGCATTGCGGCGGTCGAGGCCATCTGCCCGCAGGTCGAACAGCGCTACGAGATCGAGGCCGCGCAGTTCGTCGATTGCACCGGCGATGGCGCCCTGGCGGCCGCGGCGGGCGCGCGTTGCATGCGAGGCCGGGAAGGGAAAGACGTCTACGGCGAATCCCTGGCACCCGACCAGACCGATTCGAAGACGATGGGCAGCACCCTGATGTTCTTCGCACGCCGGCACGACAAACCGATGCCTTTCGAGGCGCCGTCGTGGGCTCGGCATTTTACCGAGGAGGATTTCAAGCACCGCCGCATCGGTAGTTGGGAGTATGGCTACTGGTGGATCGAGTGGGGCGGCGAACTGGACACGATCGCGGACAATCACCGCATCCGGCACGAACTCATGCGCATCCTCATGGGCGTCTGGGATTACATCAAGAACAGCGGCAAGCATCCCGACTCGGCCAACTGGGCGCTCGATTTCGTCGGGATGATCCCGGGCAAGCGCGAGAGCCGCAGGATCGTCGGCGATCACGTGCTCGTGCAGAACGAGCTTGAGAGCGCCGAGTTGTTCGCCGATCGAGTGGCTTTCGGCGGCTGGCCCCTGGACGACCATCCCCCGGGCGGCATCGACGACAAGGACCTTCCTCCGGCCATCCAGGTGCACGTGAATCAGCCGTATTCAATCCCCCTTCGCTCGTTGTACAGCGCCGACCGGCCCAATCTGCTCATGGCCGGACGCAACATCAGCGCGTCGCACGTGGGCCTGTCCTCGACGCGTGTCATGGCCACCTGCGCCGCGATGGGCCAGGCCGCGGGCACGGCGGCGGCCGTCTGCGGGCGCGAAGGCTGCATGCCGCGCGACCTCGTGTCCGACGCCGCGCGCATGGCGGCCTTTCAGCAGTTGCTGCTGAAGGACGACCAGTCGCTCCTGGGCATTCGCAACGAGGACGAGGCCGACCTTGCCCGCCGCGCCACGATTACCTGCTCGGCACAAACGTCCGAAGGCCCTGCCGCGAGCGTAATCGACGGCTGGAACCGCGACATCGGCGACGGCGCGACGCACCAATGGCAGGCGCCCATGGACGCGGGCGACCCGTGGATCGAACTGGCCTGGGATGCGCCGCAGCGAATCGGCTCGGTCCAGTTGACGTTTGATTCCGGACTATCGCGGCGGCTCCACCTCAGCGGCGAGGACAGCGTCTATTTCGGGCAGATCCGCGGCCCGCAACCGGAGACCGTGGCGGAATACACGATCGAAGCGCTGGTCGACGGCGCCTGGAAAACTTTGGCGCACGAAACAAACAATGTCGTGCGCCTGGCGAGGATCCACTTCGACCCGGTAAATGCCCAATCGCTGCGCCTGAAAGTCCATCGCACCCACGGCGACGCCCTCGCGCGCCTGTTCGAGCTGCGCTGTTACGGCTAACGGAAAACGGGGACTGTTCCACTTTTGATGAGCCAAAGGCCTTCCTGCGAAGCCCCGGACTGGCCTTGGCCCAACACAGTCAACCAGCCCCATAAACCAAAAGTGGAAACTGTCCCCGCTTTCCGGGAATGGGGAATGGGAAGTATGGGAGCCATGGGAAGAATGGGAGCTATGAAACACTCC
>JAVEWL010000365.1:0-5960 GCA_034004565.1 FCB group bacterium
GATGCCCTTCTTGGATTTCTTCTGAAATGCGTGCAGAACGTACACCGCATCCTTAAACCGAACGGTGTAGACCGCGCGGTAGGTATCACCGTCGTGATTCTCCACCATTTCGAGAACGCCCGCACCGCTAAATCCTATTAGCGGCTTGGCGTCAGGGTGTTTGGCTCCGTTCTGCGCCAGGTACAGGGCATAGCCGATCGTCTGACGCACCGACTCCGGGAACCGCCGGAGGTCTTCTCGTGCGCCCGCGATCCAGTAGACTTTCTTTGGTTCGGTTGAACCCCTCATGCCGCATTATGCCACATTTGGCATATGTCGTCCAATAATCGTGGAGCCCTGGGCGGGATGGACGGACAAGGCAGGGCTCCTGGACCTCTTTGCAGTCCAAATAAGACGCCCCCAGACTCCTGTAAAGCTGAGCCTGGGGGCGTCAAAAGAATGCTAACGGCTGTAGGGGAGGGTCCAGGGGGCTCGGTAGTTGGTCATGGCGAGCTTCTGCGCCTCGGGGGTGCCGCAGCCGCGCTCCTCTATGGCGTCCCAGGTTACGAGGCTGCCGCTGCGGAGGGCGATGTTGCCGAGGGCGGCGACGGTGGAGACGTGGAAGCCGAGGTCGAGGTTTTCGACGGGGGCCTGGCGCGACTTGACGCAGTCGAGGAAGTTGCGCACGTGGGCGGGCCGCGCGTCGACGCCGGCGTCGTGTTTGGCGGCTTCGACGCTGTTCTTCTTGGGCTCGGGGATGACTTCCCAGCCGGCGTCGTGGATGATGACGGTGCCTTCGCTGCCGCTGAAGGACGCGCCGTGGGGACGTCCGCCGATGCCTACGCCGCCCTGGACCTGGTGTTCCCAGATGAGGGTGTAGCTGGGGAAGTCGTATACGGCGACCTGGGTGTCGGGGGTCTCGGTGTTATCGGCGAGGATGCGCTTGCCGCCGGCGCTGTAAACGTTCTTCGGGAATTCGGGACCCATGGCCCAGAGGCAGACGTTGAGCAGGTGCACGCCCCAGTCGGTCATGAGGCCGCCGGCGTAGTCCCAGAACCAGCGGAAGTTGAAGTGGAAGCGGTTCGGGTTGAAGGGGCGCAGGGGCGCGGGTCCGAGCCACATGTCGTAGTCGACGCCGGCGGGCGGTTCGCCGTCGGGCTGGGCTTCGAGTCCGCCGAGCCAGTCGAGGTAGGCCCATGCGCGGACCTGGCGCACCTTGCCGATCTTGCCGGATTGGATGAATTCGACGGCGTCGCGGAAGTGGGTGCCGCTGCGCCACTGGGTGCCCATCTGGACGACACGCTTATTCTCGCGCATGGCCTCGCGCATGGCGCGGCCTTCTTCGATGCACTGGCCGAGGGGCTTCTCGGTGTAGACGTCCTTGCCGGCCTGGCAGGCGTAGACGGTGGGCAGGGCGTGCCAGTGGTCGGGGGTGCAGACGAGGACGACATCGACGTCTTTGCGGTCGATGACCTGGCGGAAATCTTTGACAGTGTCGGGCTTGTGTCCGCGCTCGGCCTCGACGAGGGAGACCGCGCTGGCGATGTGGGAATCGTCGATATCGCAGACGACGGGGCAATCGACTTCGGCATTCAGGAAGAAGGTTTTCATGTCGACGAGGCCGATGCCGCCGCAACCGATGAGGCCCACGCGCACTTTCTCGCTTGGAGCCACCTGTGCGGAGGCGGTACGCGCCTGGGCCAGGACTCCGGCGAGGGCCGGGGCGGCCAGCGAGGATGCGGAGGCGGCCAGGAAGCTGCGGCGGGTGAGTCGGCTCATTTCTGTCTCCTTCGTCAGTGGCGTTTGTTGAATGGGAATTATGGGAGGCATGGGAAGTATGACGAATTCCTTTCCGAGGCCCCCGTTCTTATGTCGTGCCCGATGATGAGAATAGGCCAATCCGCTTCGCATGTAAAGAGTGCGAGTCGAGCCCGATCGGCGCGCGTGTTGTAACGCGATGGACGCATAGGCTATAAAGGGGCGCTTATTCTCAGGCCCCGATAGTTCAGTGGATAGAACAAGTCCCTCCTAAGGATTAGACCCGCGTTCGATTCGCGGTCGGGGCACCAGGACAGCACAAGGCGCGGCGGATAACGTCGCGCCTTTTTTGTTGCTGGGCGCTGGGATAGAGCGAAGAAATGGACTGTATGGACTTGATGGACCCTATGGACGAAGAGTAATAGAACTCAAGTGGTTAGTTTTGGCAATGAATCCCAGTCGGGGAGGTCGACTAGGAAGACGTTGTCGGTGCCGTTTTTGCTGGAGGTGAAGACGATTGATTTGCTGTCGGGGGTGAAGGATGCGTGGGGGTGGGTTTTGCAGTCTTTGCCGAGGTGGCCCTGGGTCAGGAGGCGGCGCTCGTTGGTGGATGCGTTGACGAGCCAGAGGTTGCGGTCGAAGTCGTCGCCGAGGATCCATTGGCCGTCGGGGCTGCCGTGCGTGTGCCAGGCTTTGTATTGGGTATGGACAGTGTGCGCGCCGGTGGCGAAGTCGGCGCTGAAGATGCCGTGCGGTTGGCGGGTGCGCTCTTCGTCGTAGGGCCAGACGGTGAAGACGATGCGGTCGGGGCCCCACCAGGCTTCGTGGGTGACCCATTCGTCGTAGGTTTCCTTGTAGACGGGGCGCAGACCGGTGCCGTCGGCGTTGACGGTCCAGGTGCGTTGGGGGGCGTCGCCGCCGGTTTCCCAGCAGAACATGATGACGCCGGAGCGTTCCGGGTTGGCCTGGAAATGGCCCACGCGGAAATCGGTCTCGGCGACTTTGCGCCATGCGCCGGAGGCGAGGTCGAGCGCGAGGACGCCCCACTTCTTGTCCTTCTCGAACACGGCGCCGGTATAGAGGACCTTCTCGTTCGCGTCGAGGGTGAAGCCGCCTTCGGAGGATTCGGCGAAGGTGGGCAGCGTCGAGACGAGTTCGGCCTTGGGCGCGCCGCGGAAGGCCGCTTCGACGTGCGTGACGAGGACTTCGCGGTCGCGCAGGAAGTAGAGGCGGTCGTCGCCTCGCGCGAGGACGGCTGTGCCGGCCGGTCCGTCGATGAGGGGGCGCAATTCGCCGGAATGCATATCGAGCGCCCAGAGGGTGGAGGCGCCGGAGCGATCCGAATAGAACATGAGGTGGCGCATGCCGGGGGTCCACATGGGATGGGTCTGGTAGAACACCCAGTCGCGCTGGGGGCCGGTGGTGAGCATGCGCACGCGGGCGCCGGTAACTTCGTCGCGGTACTCGTTCATGGTGTCGGTGCCTCTCCCCCGTTTCGCGACGCGTTCCTTGCCGCCGATGCAGCCGCCGATTAGTGCCGCTCCCGTTGCCAGCAGGAAGGCGCGGCGTGTGGGCGTGGATAGCATGCTTTGATACTCCCCTCTATGCGTGGATTTCGAGGTCACCCTCGCGGATTTCGCGATAGGCCTGGCTCAGGTTCTGCCAGACGAGTTCCGGGTCGCCCCAGTTGGGCTTGTCTATGGGACCTCCGGACTGGTAATCGCGGTATGCCCATGCGCTGATTTGATCGATGTCGTGCGCGGCCATGAGCTTCGCGGCGCGATACGGATCGCGCTCGTGCTGCGCGAGTTGGTCGTTGGAATTGACCCAGGACTCAACGAGTTTACCGTTGGCCCGCGCGATGCTCACCGTCTCGCCGGTGTGTTGATCGATGTAGGCGCGTTGCGACACGTCCATGTCGGGACGCCAGTAGGGATCGATGCCGAGGATGTCGAGGTTGGGCGTACGCGCGACGCCGACCTTGAATTCGATGCTGTCGGTGGGTGTGACGCAGGTCGCGGTGATGAGGTGTTCGCCGCCCTTCTTAACGAGAGTGCAAAGTTCGGCGAGGAGGCTCAGAATCGATTCGTCGCGCAGTTGCGCCACCTCGGGCGTGATGCGCGTGGGCATATCGGCGTTGAAGCGTTCGCGGAAGGCGGTCTTGCAGGAGTCGCAACAGCAGAGCCATTCGCCGTCTTCGAGGCGGCCGAAGTACTTGTTGAGGCTCCAGCTCGGCTCGTCCCAAAACAGGCCGTCGAATTCGAACTTGGCGATGAGGTCGGTGATGAGACCGCGCATGTACGCGCGAAACGACGAGCTGCGCGGGCAGGTCTTTGGCACGACGCGGCCGCGGTTCGATACGCAGTTCTGGTCGGGATGCTGGAGCGTATAGAGGCTGGGCACCGCCGGGCTCGCGAAGAGGTTTCCCGCGCCCCAGAGGTCGGCGATGACGATGAGGTTGGCATCGTGGGCCAGGTCGACGCAGGCTTTTATCCTGCGGGGCGCGTAGTGGAGGTCGGATTCGGTGAAGGGGACGTAGATGCCGTCGCAGACCTGGGCAATCTCATTGAGGTCGTCGCGCATGGCGTGCGGATACGGGGATGGGTGGTACGCGACGTTGAATTCGATCATCTTATCGACATCGGTAGCCAAATCGAACCTCCTTCCGCGCTGTCCCGGGCCATTGTGAACCCGCGCACTGCCAACAGATGCGGTACATCCTAAAGTCTAAACTTTCTTCCTTTTCCGGAAAGCGAAAAAAGTCAGATTCACGGAAACATAATAATGACAATACATACACATTCCTACAGCAACAGATATGGCTAACACAATGTCGGCACTAACATTGATTTCGATTAAGAAATGCCAGAATTTGGGCATTAGAAGGACACTTAGCAGTCATGACCTAAACTGTAAAAGGCTCGAAGATTAACTACGCCTTCTAATTCCAATACATAGTACACCTTGAAAGCACAGAAAGTTCAGTCACAACAGGATCTATTGCCTCGACAAAGAATGGATGACCGTAGTGTCCTGCAAAATCCAAGTATCCTACAATTGCTCTCTTTTCATTATTTCAATTACTTGAACAGCAACAGGGCAGATAAGACTTCCCGTAGTCTCGAAAGGGAAAAGTTCGCAGTTTAGAGGTCTAACCGGGTAAATATCGCACGCTATTCTTCCATCGCTATCTGTCCCGATAAATGGACAGGGCGTTCTCTTTCTATCATCCAATTCCCACCCTTTTCCGTCATACGCCATGCGGCCGTAATACTTGTCCATCGCCTGCGGAAACGTTATTCCAAGAAACTCTGCAATCTTGTAAACACGTTCAGGATCCTCAAAGGGCAGGCCTCCTATGCAACAGATCCCACACCTTCGACACTCGAAAAGCTCCCACCATCGACCCTGTAGATTACCGCACATCTCGCCTCACTTCCAAGATCTGGTGCGCTTCCATTTCCTTGGGCAGCGCAAGCCGGGTGCATTGCATTCCCGTGCCCCCCGAACTTCGTAGATCATTTAACAAAGTCAATCCGTACTCCAGCGCTCCCTTAGAAACTCTAAACATCATTACTGATTAGTCCAGCCTTCCTAAGAATAGCGCTGCGGGAGCATAACCCTGATTGGCAGCTTTACGAAACCACTTGCGTGCCTCAACCTCATCCCTTTGCACACCATCACCATTCAAGTACGCAGTAGCAACACAGCATTGCGCCAAAGCATCTCCCTGATCGGCGGCTTTGCGGTACCATTTTAGTGACTCAACTTTATCAACTGGAACCATTTCACCAGCGTTGTAAGCATTAGCCACGATTATCTGTGCTCTCGCGTCACCCTGAATTGCAGCTTTCCTAAACCATCCGAACGCCTCAATTTCGTCCTTTGGCACACCCTCACCAAGGAGGTAAGCATTACCCAATAAGTATTGTGCGCTGGCATCACCCTGGTCCGCAGATTTACGATGGATCTCTATCGAATCGGCCTGCTCATGAGGCGCGCACCCCCTCTCTTCACCTGTTGACCTGTTTTCACATATCTCCCTAATCAAATCATGGAAACCTGCATGTGTTGACAAATGAGGCAAGTTCGGATCGCCATAGGCCAATCTCGTAGAACTTTCCTCCAAGTAATTTTGAGTTAGAAGCCCAAGATGGTTCAGGTTTCTGGGATCTCTTGAAGTAATGAAGTCCACAAGGGCATTCTTTTGAATGTCGCGAAGG
>JAVEWL010000366.1:0-5941 GCA_034004565.1 FCB group bacterium
ACGGTGACCGCTTTGAGCCGCTTCTCGTCGGTGAGGTATTTGCGGCGGCGTTCTTCCATGATGTCGGCAGAAACGCGCTGGATACGGGTTTCCTTGGATTCGAGGTTGAGCTCCTCGAGTTCGTCGTATCGGATCTCCAGAAAGTCCCGTAGGACGGTTCGAGTCAAAAATTCTTCCACGGTGGGTCTCTCCAATTAGAAGGCCGTGCTGACCGGCCGAAATCTCAGCACAATGCGAATGATATATGCTATCTCGTCGAACATTTCAACTAACTTTGTTTCGATTTAACTTTTCCTAAGTCAATTTTAGCATAACGGATCGATAATTACTGGCCGAACGATTCTTCGGCGTCGGATGGGGCCCGATAGCCGCCATGGGCATCCGCTGAAAAAATGCTTGCCAGATCGGCCTTGGTCGGCGTACAAAAGCGTGCGCATGGGGAGCGAGGCGGGGTAGACGCGGATGTCCCGCCGGGTTCGCCGGGGTCATCGGGCCGCCCACGAAATCGAAGCATTGCGACCCCCCAAAAAGAAAGACAACGTCGCGCGGGCGTGGTGGTCGGTCCGGGGTGACTCGTTTCGCCTGGGCGGATGGACGGGCGGGTCTTCAGTGCGGCACAGGTGTGCGGCGCCTGGACCCTGACGGGGCGACGCGGGGCGCCGATGAACAAAATGTCACGCCCTGGCACGAATGGCCGGGCCGATGGTCGCGGTGATCCGACCTTTCCGATTAGCAGCTGAATCTTATCCGGGAGTGACATTGCATTGTCGGCAAATCTGTGGCATACTTCCACGCTCTTGCACTATAATGAGTCGTCGTGAGATGGCCAGACGAAGGAGATAGCTAGTGCGTACCATCACAAAGCAGGATTGCAGAGTGCTCGCCGCGGCGGTGAAGCCGTCGCAACTGGGACCGACGGGCAAAGAGATCTACAGCCGTCTGTTTCAGGAGGCCTATGGTGTTCCGTTCGAAATGGTCGTCCTGCTTCGCAAGGCCAGCATGCCCATCTCGGCACTGGAAAAGAAGCTCAAAATGAGCCGCCGCACCGTATTTCGATACCTCCTGGCGCTTGAAAACACCGGCTGCAAAGTCGAACTCGATGAGACGGGTTACCACATCGGCAAGCTCAGCAAAGCGCTCGAGCCGCTGGTGAAGTGATCCCCCCCGGGTCACATACCCGTCGTTCCGAAAACGATAGTGACGCCACGTGACGCCCGGCTCGGCGACAGTGTGGCTGGAAATCCGGTCGCTTGAAATGTCATCAAGCGGCACGGTTGGGATGCGCGCCACAGCTTCGCGGGCGGTGTCGCGACCGTGTCATTCCGGCCGGCGGAGCACCACGCGCACGATGCGGCAGACCAGATCGTTGATCTCCACCTGCGGGTAGATGCCGCGCGCCTGGCGATAGATCTCCCCCGTCAGCTCCAGCATGTCTTCCGTTCGCGCGCGAGGGACGATGGCCAGAACCTCGTAGCCCGCCGCACGTGCCATCCGCTCCAGGTCGCCGATCGTCATCCGGTTCAATTCGTCGCGGTAGAAGGCCATGGCACGCGTCTTCTCGTCCGGGCGGTATCGCTCGAGGTAACGCTCGACGTCCGCCTCGCCCAGCCGCACATGCCCCCATGGAAGATCCAGCGTAGCTGGGGAGTGCCCCCCGTCGATCCCGAAGAACGGATTGTACTCATGGTACGCGTATCCCCCGGGACGGAGCAGGCGAAACATCTCCCGCAGCGCCGCTTCCGGCCTTTTCAGGTGTTCCAGCGTCCGCCACGTGCAAATCAGATCGAACTCGCCGTCGTCAAACGCTGAAACGGCGATATCGTCGGTCACAATGCGAATGTCCGCCAGGTTCACGCGCTCGAGTTGTCCGAGTTCGGCGAGGTGGGCCCGGGCCAGGCGGCAACGAAGGCTGCTCCCGTCGCCCGCGGGACCGTCCCATATGCCTTTCGATTCCGCATCCAAAACGGCATCGTCCGGTATGACGAGGTCCGCGCCCACGACGGAACTCGCTCCGCGGCCCGCAAGGTACAGAACCTCTTCCCCACACCCGCACCCCACGTTCAACACACGGCGCCCCTCGATAGGGCAGCCGAATACCTCCAGCAATCGCCCCCCCAGACGCACCCGCGACGCCAGCTCCCGCAACTCGGATAGAACGCTTTCGCGCGTGGCCGGCGGCCGGGGTTCATTGTGCATCATGCGACGCCACCCCGGCCGAAGCGCGCCGCGATGGCCGGGAACGAGGGTGTGGTGGTTGCCGGCCTGATCGACAAACACCAGAGAGTCCGCACTTGAATCAACCGCGGCTGTCTGTTGCATCACAAATCTCCGGCGCGCCCGGCCGGCCAAGTCGGTCGGGTTCAGCCCAATGCAGCGGGCGAAGGCCCTGGCGGGCAAAGTCGGCCCTGCGTGCGGTCGCGGCGACCGCCGCCAATTCTGTCACGGCCCCTTCGTGCCTTGCAGGCCCGCCCCATGTTTATCGGTCGGTGCGATGGGTCGCTGAATTTCGCTTGCCGAGGAAGCGCGAGCATGCGTTTCAGCATCCTCGCCGGCGTTCGGCCGACGATCAAGTTCACTTTCCCGGTCGTCCGATAAACCAGGGGAAGTCGTAAACCAAATGAACCGTGGCGGGGCACATGGGCACCATTACACTCGAATTTCCGGTCGCAAGAGACAACCAGGACGAGCTACTCCGGAGCCTTCAGTGGGCGGCGCCCGAAGTGGCTTCGCTGGCATTCGATCCGGCCGATGGACGCGTCATCCACTATGGTCAAGCCGAGCGCACGGCCCCCGACGAGTCCGGCGTTCGCCTGAAGGAGGCCGCCGATCGGCTCGCCCGCTCGTTTCACCTGGCGCCGGCGAAAAAAGCATACGTGGGCGGGCCGCCGCGCGTGCCGGGACTGCGCTCGCCATATGAGCAACTGGTTCGCAGGGGCTGGGTGAGACCGGTGGCCGCGGGCGCGCACGTGTATTGCGGGCTGATGAGCGAGTTGTTCTTCGCGCTGGACGCGGAGTTTCGCCGGCAAGCTCTCCTGCTTGATCCGGCGGTCGAGGAACAGAAGTTTCCGACCCTGGTCGAACTTCAAACGCTTCGAACGGCAGGCTACCTGGCTGGTTTTCCCCACCACGTGAATTTCTTAAGCCATTTGCCTGAGCAGAAGGATGCCGTGGAACGATTCCAGTCGCGGACGGCCGCGGCGGGCGCCGCGAGCGTGGCACTGGACGGCGTCGGCGCCTGCGCCGCCCACGCCATGTGCCCTACCGTCTGCTACCAGTTCTTCACCGCCAACGCCGGGCGGGTGATTGCTCCCGAGTCGCTGTTGGGCGCGACCGCTCTGTCGTCCTGCTTTCGCTTCGAGGGCCGGCATACCACGGGGCTGCGCAGGCTGCGGGAATTCACCATGCGTGAGGTGATGTTCCTCGGTCCGGCCGACGCGGTCCAGGCGCGCCGCGCGCGGCTGATGGAACTGATGGTGCGCATGCTCGAGCTCTGCGGGTTGCGGAGCGAGCTCGTGACGGCCTCGGACCCCTTCTTTATCGACGTGGCTGACAAGAAGCGCCTTTTCCAGATGAGCTTCGATTTGAAGTACGAGGCGCGTGCTCATGTGCCGGACGACGACAGTTGGCTCGCCGTCGGCTCGGTCAATGACCACCAGGAACACTTCGGCCGCTCTTTCGACATCAAGCTTCAAGACGGCGAGGCGGCTCGCAGTTGCTGCCTGGGCTTCGGCCTGGATCGATGGTGCCTGGCGGTATTCGCCCAGTACGGCCTGGAGGTCGAGGAATGGCCGGCGGGTCTGCGTGAGATTGTCCGCAAGCGACGTTCTGACGCGGGCGGGACGCGGGAGGAGAAACGGGCGTGAAGCCACGGGCCGTCACAAAAGAAGACCTGCTGGAGGGATTCCGCGCCGTCGGTGTGTCACATGGTGACACTCTTTACGTGGCGTCTTCGATGGCGTCCCTGGGTCTGATGAGCAACCCGGTGGGTGACGCGCTCTGGGCGCTGCGCGAGGCCGTGGGCGGCGACGGCACGTTGGTGATGCCCGCGTTCAACTTCGGATTCTGCGAAGGTGAGGTGTTTGACACCTGCGTGACCCCCTCCAACTGCGGAATTCTCAGCGAAGCGTTTCGAGCGCTGCCCGGCGCCGTGCGATCGGTGTCGCCTCCCTATCACGGGGTCGTGGCGGACGGTCCGCTCGCCGGCGAAATTGGCGCGATCGTTTCATCGACCTCATTCGGACGTGATTCCGTCTTCCAGTATTTGCACGACGTGGGCGCGCGGCATTTGCTGATCGGCTGCGGCTATGACGAGGGCGTGGCACACTTCCACTGGCTCGAGGAGCTGCGCGAAGTCCCCTATCGCTTCTGGAAGCGGATGGACGGCCGGGTCGTCGAGAACGGGCAAGTGCGGTCGCGGTCGTATTTCATGTACGCTCGCCGGCTGGATCTGGACGTGCGACTGGATGCCGATCCGCTCGGATTCGCGTTTGAAGAGGCGGGGGTCGTGCATGCGCACACCGTGGGCTTGTGCAAGCTTCGGGCGTTCTCACTCTGTGATTTCAAAACCTTCGCCGAGCCGCGATTCATCCAGGATCCGCTGGTCATCCTGCGCCCGGAATGCCGCCCGCAATTCAAGCGCGAGCGCTCGCCGGTGATTGGGATTGACCACATCGGCATCGTGTCGCGGTACGCGGACAGGATTCGCGACTTGTTGGGCGTTCTCAACTGCGCGTTATCGCACGAGGCGGTGGTCAAGGAACTCGGGGTACGGTGCCGCTACTACAGCGGCCTGGACGTGAAGCTTGAAATGGTCGAACCGGTCGCCGAAAAGAGCTGCGTGGACGGCCATATCCGCAACCATCCCGCCCTGCCGCTGCATCACATTGCATTCAACGTCACACGCATGGACACCGCGCTGGCGTACTTTCAGGCCAAAGGGTACGCGCCGATCGACGGCCGCTTCCACGCCGATCCGCTTCCCGGGCGACGTGTCATATTTCTGTCACCAATGACGACGGGCGGGCTGCTCGTGGAACTCGTCTGCGACGACGCGCCCGCGGCGGCTGGAGATGAAACATGAGCGAAACCGATCCCATTCGAACGAAGGTGAAGGCGGTTCTGAGTCGCGAATGGGGCCTGGACGCAGACTCGATCCCAAACGACGCGGCGCTGAATCACTTTGCTCGCTGGGATTCGCTCGGCCATATCGCCGTCATGCTGGCTCTGGCAAACGAGTTCGAGTTCGAGCTGACGGCCGAAACCGTGCAAGCGCTGCGCTCGGTTCCACGCATTGTCGAGTTTGTGACACAGCAAGGCACCATGACGGTGAAAGGCACGAGCCATGCATACGAATTCGTCCCCGGCGCTTAGACCGTCCGGCGGGCACCCGTGCTGGGAAAAGGACGTGTATTCCAGAGGGCGGCACCTGAACCTCTACCCCTACCATGCCGTGGTGGGATTCGTCCTGCGTCATTATGGGCAGGCCCGCGATCGATCTTTGGTGCGGATCCTGGAGCTGGGTTTCGGCGCCGGCAACAACCTGTGGTTCGCGGCGCGGGAGGGTTTCTCGGTGGCGGGCATCGAAGGCGCCCCGACGGCCGTCGCATTCGCGCAAACGCGCTTCCATTCGGAAGGGCTGACCGGCGACCTTCGCGAAGGAAACGTGGCGGACCTGCCCTGGGAACAGGAAAGCTTCGACCTGGTGCTCGACCGCGGCTCCTTGTGTACGACGACGTTGCCCGTTTTCGAGTCGGCGCTTGCGGAATCGCGCCGTGTGCTCAAGGTCGGCGGACGGCTCCTCAGTGTCAACTACAGTCACCAACATCCCGGACGAACCTTCGGCGCTCCGCTCGGCGGCGGCGACTACGACGCCTTTACCGGCGGCTACTTCCACGGGCTGGGCACCGTGCATTTTTGCGACAGGGCGGGAATCGACGCGCTC
>JAVEWL010000367.1:0-5922 GCA_034004565.1 FCB group bacterium
GACCTGCACCACGTCCGTCACCTCGGCAACGCGCCGGGGCGAAAGTTCGGAGATGTGTACGAGGCCTTCCTTGCTCCCGATGATGCTGACGAAGGCGCCGAAGTTCATGATACGGGTGACCGTGCCCTTGTAGATCTTGCCAATCTCCACGGACGCCGTGATGCCCTTGATCATTTCGATGGCGGCCTGCGCGCTCTCTTCGTCGGTCGCGGCTACGTTGATCGTGCCGTCGTCCTGGATGTCGATGATCGCGCCGGTCTGCGCCTGGATGTCGCGCACAACTTTTCCGCCCGGTCCGATGACTTCGCGGATCTTGTCCACATCAATCTTGATGGTGTAAATACGCGGCGCGTACTTCGAGATCTCCGGTCGCGGCTCGGCCAGGCACTTATCCATCTCGCCCAGGATGTGCAACCGGCCTTCTTTGGCCTGTTCCATCGCCTGGCGCATGACCTCGGTGCTGAGCCCATGAACCTTCATATCGAGCTGGAAGGCCGTGATGCCCTCGCGCGTGCCCGCAACTTTGAAGTCCATGTCGCCGAGGTGATCCTCGGTGCCCATGATGTCGCTCAGGATGCGAACCTCGTCGCCTTCCTTGATAAGACCCATCGCTATACCGGCCACGGCCGCATGCACCGGCACGCCGGCGTCCATCATTGCCAGCGAACCGCCGCAAACCGTCGCCATCGAGCTCGAACCGTTGCTCTCGGTGATGTCCGAGACCACGCGAACCGTGTAGGGGAAGACTTCCTCGTCTTCGGCCGGAGGCGTATCGCCGCCGTCCGCGACCGGAACCATCGGCTCCAGCGCGCGCTCGGCAAGCTTGCCGTGCCCAATCTCGCGACGGCCGGGGCCGCCGAGGCGGCGCACTTCGCCCACGGACCAGTTCGGGAAGTTGTAGTGCAGCATGAAGCGGCGGAACTCTTCGCCGGTCAGCTCGTCAAGGCGCTGCTCGTCGCGGCTGGTGCCCAGCGTGGCCGTAACCAACGCCTGCGTCTCGCCGCGCGTGAACAGGCAGGACCCGTGCGCCCGCGGCAGGATGCCGACTTCGATCGTGATCGGGCGAACCGTCGTCAGGTCGCGTCCGTCGATGCGGATGCTGCCGTCGATGATCTGGGCGCGCATGAGGCGCTTCAGCGTCTTCTCGAAGGCCTCGGAGGCCTTCCCCGCGCACAGCGCGTAGGCTTCCGCACCCAGATGCTCGGTCATCTCGACGGCGATCTGCTTCTTGAGGGCGCTCAGGGCTTCCTGGCGTTCCTTCTTGTCGGAGATGGTGAGGATCTGCTTGAAGTGCTCTTCGGTGCGCCGTTCGACCTCGGCCAGGAGGGTCGGGTCGATGCTCGGCGGCGTAAAGGCCATCTTCTCGGGGGCGTTGATGCGCTGACGCAACTCTTCGATGGTGTCGCAGATCCGGCCGATGACTTCATGACCCAATTCGAGGGCCTTGAGCATCTCGTCCTCGTTGACCTCGAAGGCGCGGCCTTCGACCATCAGGATGGCGTCCTTCGTGCCGGCGATGATCAGGACGAGATCGGCTTCGGTCTCTTCCGTCATCGGCGGGTTCACGACCATCTCGTCGCCGAACAGGCAAACGCGCACCGCGGCGACCGGCCCCTCGAAGGGAATCTTCGAGATGTGCAGGGCGGCCGAGGCGCCGTTGATCGACATGATGTCGGAGTTGTGAATGTTGTCGGCCGAAAAAACGGTCGAAAACACCTGGACTTCGTTGTAGAAGCCCTTGGGGAACAGCGGCCGCAAGGGCCGGTCCGTCAGGCGCGAAGTCAGCACTTCGCGCTCGGTCGGGCGGCCTTCACGCCGGAAGAAGTTTCCGGGGATGCGGCCGGCCGACGAGCTCTTCTCACGGTAATCCACCGTAAGCGGGAAGAAGTCTTGTCCTTCCCGGCCCTCGGACGCGACAACGCAGGCCGACAACACCATGGTCTCCCCGTAGGTGACCATTACGGCGCCGGCGGCCTGCTTGCCAATTTTACCGGTTTCAAAGACGAGTTCCTCGGAACCGATTGTAACTGAGAGACGTTCTACCATTGTCTGCTTTTCCTCTCTTCAGACGAAGGAACGTCTCCCAACGTTCCAAGCGATTTGTTCGCTCGTCTATGTGTTCTATCGCGTTTTGCTATTGTGTATATCCTTCCCCTCCGGCATGGCCGTACCGTGGAGGGCAAAACCCTACTTGCGCAGTCCGAGCGCCGCGACGATGTTCTTGTAACGGGGCACGTCGTTGTTGCGCAGATAGTTGAGAAGGTTGCGGCGGCGGCTGACGAGCTTGAGCAGCCCGCGGCGGCCGGCGAAATCCTTCGGATGCGCCTTGAAATGCGCGGTGAGGTCGTTGATGCGCTGCGTGAGGAGTGCAATCTGGACTTCCGGCGAACCGGTGTCGCCTTCGCTCTTCGCGTGCGCCGCAATCGTTCCTTGCTTCTGATCTTTCGTGATGGCCATTTCTGCATTCACCTTTCTGGCTGATTCGCCCGCGTCCAAGTGCGCCACCGGTGAGAGTGAGCGACCGAGATCCGGGCAGGGCCGTTAAACTGTCCAGGGGAACTGTCCCTCGGATCAAACCTCCGGTTGCGTCCCGCGTGTCATTCCGAGCGCACCAAAAAATCCCGCCGATTCGGGCCGGGATCCTTTGCTTCGCTCAGGATGACAGCGACGCGGGAACCGGTTATACAGGCCACCGCGAGCCGTACGCCGGGCTTCCGGCCCCGCACAATCGGGGTCGGGAGTTGGAAACCCGTTCGCACGCTCCACGGCGCGCTGTTCTCGTAAAGGGGCGCCTCCAACCGGGAGACGCCCCTATGTAACACCGAATTCCATTCGGTGCTCCTGGTCTTAAGACACCGAATGGAATTCGGTGTCACATAAAACCTTCGCACCCTCGGAGATTCTACTGTTTATCGGTCAGCGCTGCAACTCCGGGGAGTTCCTTGCCCTCGAGCATCTCGAGGGAGGCGCCGCCGCCGGTCGAAACGTGGGTCATCTTGCCGGCCACGCCGAACTGATTGACCGCCGCCGCCGTGTCGCCGCCACCGATGATCGTCACCGCCTTGCTGTTCGCCAGCACGTCCGCAATCGCCTTCGTGCCGCCGGCAAACTTTTCCATCTCGAACACGCCCAGGGGGCCGTTCCAGACGATCATGCCGGCCTTGTTCAGGGATTCGCTCCACTTTTCGACGGTCTTGGGACCGATATCCAGGCCCTGCCAACCCGCCGGAATGTGGCCCGCCGTAACGACTTGCGTATTGGCGTCCTCGGCGAACTTGTCCGCGATGACCGTGTCCAAGGGCAGAAGGTAATTGACGCCCTTCTCCTTAGCCTTGGCCATGATGTCCTTCGCGGTCTGGATGTGGTCTTCCTCCACCAGCGACGAGCCGACTTCCATGCCCAGCGCCTTCAGGAAGGTGTAGGCCATCGCGCCGCCGATGACAAGTTCGTCCACCAGGTTCAGCAGATTGTCGATGACCGTAATCTTGTCCGAAACCTTGACCCCGCCCAAAATCGCCACCAACGGACGTTCCGGCTTATTCAACACCCGGTCGAACCAAACGATTTCCGCCGCCATCAGGTAGCCGCAGGCGCACTGGTCCAAATAGTGGCAAACGCCCTCGGTCGAGGCATGGGCGCGGTGGGCGCTGCCAAACGCGTCATTAACATACACGTCCGCCAACGCCGCCAACTGCTTCGAGAGTTCCGGGTCGTTCTTCGTCTCGCCCTTGTGGAAGCGCGTGTTCTCGAGCAGCAGGATATCGCCCGGCTGCAGCGCCGCAACCGCCGCTTCCACATCCGGCCCCACCAGCGAATCCACCTTCGTCACATTCCCGCCAACCAATTCGCGCAGGCGGTCCGCAACCGGCCCCATCACGAACTTCTTGTTGGCTTTGACGATCTTGTCCTTCTCTTCCTGGGACTCCACCTTCGCGGGATCCTTCGGACGCCCCAGGTGGGACATGAGGATGAGCTTGCCGCCGTTCTTGCGCACGTAGTTGATGCTCGGCAGCGCCGCCTTGATGCGCGTGTCGTCGCGAACCGTGCCGTCGTCGTTCTGCGGGACGTTAAAGTCCACGCGCATGAGAACGCGCTTGCCCTGTACGTTCAGGTCTTCAATGGTCAGCTTATTCATGGTCGTTGCTCCGGTCATACTAGAAGAAGAAAACTCTGTCAGCTATTGTTTATACGCGCGGGGTGGGAAACGATTCTAAGGAGAAGGGCTAGTTTCTTCGTCTCCCTCAACGCTCTTTAACCTAACTACTTCTTTATGATTTTTGAGCCTAATATGACGCCGGCGCCAGTCATAACCCCACCCAAAATCACCTTGTAGATTGTATCTCTGGTTTCTGATGAAGGGGCAGGTGCCTCAATGGTGGTCTTTCCATGCTTTATGACCACCTTCTCCTGACCTAGTTCCAATTCTTTCTTGGACTCAGAAGTTTCCGGTGCTGGGATATTGTCATTTGCAGCACAATTCTTTACCTCTTGCTTATCCAGACCCTTGTCTTTTCTGAATATCACAATCTGGCCCTCCGGTTACTCCGCCAAGACGCCCCTTCTTAAAGAAAAGGTCCGTGCGGACGTTCCGCACGGACCTTTCAACTGAAATTCTTAGAAGCTCGCCATCTTCTTGAAGAGGTCGACGCACTTCGCGGAGTAACCCCACTCGTTGTCGTACCACGCCAGGACCTTGACGAAGTTGCCGTCCATGACAGAGGTGGACAGCGCATCGAAGATGCAGGTGTTCGGGTTGTTCAGGATGTCGGAGGAGACGATGGGATCTTCGGTGTACTCGATGATGCCCTTCATCGCGCCTTCAGCCGCCGCCTTCATGGCCGCGTTGATCTCTTCCTTCGTGCAGTTCTTCTCGAACTCAACCGCGAGGTCGACCACCGAGCCGTTCGGCGTGGGAACGCGCAGGCTGATGCCGTCGAGCTTGCCGGCCAATTCGGGGAGCACCTTGCCGACCGCACGGGCCGCGCCGGTGGACGTCGGGATGATGTTCACGGCCGCGGCGCGCGAACGGCGAAGGTCGCTGTGCGGCATGTCGAGAACGCGCTGATCGTTCGTGTAGGAGTGGACCGTGGTCATCCAGCCGCGCTTGATGCCGAAGTTTTCGTGGAGGACCTTCGCCATCGGGGCGAGACAGTTGGTCGTGCAGCTCGCGTTGGACACGATCTGGTCGCTGGCCTTGAGGATTTCGTCGTTCACACCCATCACGATGAGGGCGTCCACGGCATCCTTCGGGGGCACGCTCAGGAGCACCTTCTTGGCGCCGGCCGTGATGTGCTTCATGCAGTCGTCTTTTTTCGTGAACACGCCGGTGGATTCGAGCACGAAATCAACGCCGAGTTCTTTCCACGGCAGTTGGGCCGGATCCTTCACGGCCGAAATCTTGATGGTCTTGCCGTCGACGACGATCGAATCGTCCGTGGACGTGACCGTCTTGGAGTACTTGCCCGACACGCTGTCGTACTTGAGCAAGTGCGCGAGGGTCTTCGCGCTGGTGAGGTCGTTGATGCCAACGACTTCAAAGCCCGGCGTGTCCATGAGGATCTTGAATACGTTACGCCCAATTCGACCGAATCCGTTGATACCAATCTTGGTAGCCATACGCCGCTTCCTTTCGTGCTACAAACTTATGCCCCGCCAATAATTACGAAGCGTATCCACTCGCGCCCGCTCCCTAATCCCCATGGCGCAGGGTTCGTGCGCGTTCCTAAGACGTGATGAGACAAATCCGGGAGGTTTCCCCGCCGAAGATTCTGGCCGGTTCGCGTTCCGGCCCAATGCGCCTTCGGCACATATTTGCGCCGCACTATGCCAGAAAGGGGCGGTACAAGTCAATTTCCGGGTTGCCCCGTTTGGCATGGGGGAGCTAGAATGTCGCGGGCATAGTAAGACCACTTAACGGATTGG
>JAVEWL010000368.1:0-5910 GCA_034004565.1 FCB group bacterium
CGCGACCCCCACGCACTCCTACCTGAAAATGCTCTACAAATACCCGCAACGCGAATTCCCCTACGCAAAACTTATCGAAGAAAACGCCCGGCGCGGTTACCACGACCCCGAATTCGATCTGCTCGACACGGGCGTCTTCGCCAACAACCGCTACTTCGACATCTTCGTCGAATTCGCCAAGCACGATCCCGAAGACATCCTCATCCGCATCACCGCCTGCAACCGCGGACCCGAGGCCGCGCCCTTGCACCTGCTGCCCCAGCTCTGGTTCCGCAACACCTGGGCCTGGTCCGGCAAAACCGCCAAACCTGTCATGCGCCTCGATGACAACGCCATCGTCGCCACACCCGAAGAAATGGGGGAGTACCGCTTCTATTGGGAAGGCGGCCCAACGCCGCTCTTCTGCGAAAACGAGAGCAACGCCCCGCGCCTCTGGGGCCAGGGCGATCCAGGCGGCTTCTACAAAGACGCCTTCAATGAGTACATCGTCGAAAAACGCAAGGACGCCGTCAACCCCGCCGGGACCGGCACCAAGGCCGGCCTGCTCTACAAGACAACCATCCCCGCCGGTGGACAAATCGAATTGCGCCTCCGCCTCGTGAAGGGAACGCGGCCAGAGCCCTTCGGCATCTTCAACGCCATCTTCGACCGCCGCCACGAACAAGCCGATCTCTTCTACGCCGACCTCCAGCGCGGCATCGACGACCCCGACGCCCGTCGTGTCCAACGCCAGGCGCTCGCCGGACTCATCTGGTCGAAACAGTTCTACTACTACGACGTGCCAGAATGGCTCGAGGGCGATCCCGCACTGCCGCCGCCCCCGCCCCAGCGCCTCACGGGCCGCAACATCGAGTGGAAGCACGTCAACACCGCCGACATCCTCTCGATGCCCGACACCTGGGAGTACCCCTGGTACGCCGCCTGGGACTCCGCCTTCCACGCCATCCCCTGGGCCCTCATCGATCCCGAGTTCGCCAAGAACCAGCTCATCCTCCTGCTGCGCGAATGGTACATGCGACCCGACGGCCAGCTCCCGGCCTACGAATGGTGTTTCGGCGATGTCAACCCGCCCGTGCACGCCTGGGCCGCGTGGCGCCTCTACGAGATCGACGGCAAGAAATCGGGACGCTGCGACTACGCCTTCCTCGAGCGCGTTTTCCACAAGCTGCTCATGAATTTCACCTGGTGGGTAAACCGCAAAGACCCCGACGGCCGCAACATTTTCCGCGGCGGCTTCCTCGGGCTCGACAACATCGGCGTGTTCGACCGCAGCAAGCCCCTGCCCACCGGAGGCCACATCAACCAGACCGACGCCACCAGTTGGATGGCCATGTACAGCCTCAACATGCTGCGAATCTCGCTCGAACTTGCCCAGCACAACCCCGTTTACCAGGACATCGCCACCAAGTTCTTCGAGCATTTCCTCAGTATCGCCGAGGCCATGACCGACATCGGCGAGAAAGGGATCGGCCTCTGGGACGAGGAGGACGGATTATTCTACGACGAACTTCACCTGCCCGACGGCCGCATCGAGCCCTTGAAAGTGCGTTCGCTCGTGGGCCTGATCCCGCTGTTCGCCGTCGAGACCATCGAGCCGGAAACGCTCGCGCGAGTACCCGATTTCGCGCGACGCCTCGAGTGGTATCTCGACTACCGGCCCGCGCTGGCCAACCTCGTGTCGCATTGGGAGGTGCCCGGCAAAGGCGCCCGCCGCCTGCTCTCGCTCCTGCGCGGCCACCGCATGAAATGCCTCTTGCGCCACATGCTCAACCCCGACGAATTCCTCTCTGAATACGGCGTGCGCTCCCTATCAAAGCGCCACGAGGCCACGCCCTACGAGTTCCACACCGACGACGGCCCCCTCACCGTCAAGTACGTCCCCGGCGACTCCGATTCCGGCCTCTTCGGCGGCAACTCGAACTGGCGCGGCCCCATCTGGCTGCCCATGAACTACCTCATCATCGAGTCCCTGCAGCGGTTTCACCACTACTACGGCGACGACTTCATAATCGAATGCCCCACGGACTCAGGCCAATACACCACCATCTACGGCGTCTCCATGGAACTCACGCGCCGCCTTCAGCGCCTGTTTCTCCGCGACGAACACGGCCAACGCGCCGCATTCGGCGAGAACCGCCTCCTCCAGGAGGACCCGCACTTCCGCGACCACCTTCTCTTCCACGAATACTTCCACGGCGATCAAGGCTGGGGACTCGGAGCCTCCCACCAGACCGGCTGGACCGCCCTCATCGCCAAACTACTCCACCCCAAACGAGAACCCACCCACTAGACAACCAAGGATTGCCGAATGAACCAGGAATCGCCGTTCCCCGAAGTCGTCATGCCAAGCTGCCCCATCCGCCAGGTCCTCGTCGGACAGCAAGCCATCGTCACCGGCGCCAACTCCGGCATCGGAAAGGCCGTCGTCATCGCGCTCGCCCACGCCGGGGCAAACGTCATCGTGAATTACATCAACAACCCCGAGTCCGCCGAAGAAGTCGCCCAGGAAGCCACCCGCTGCGGCGCCCAAGCCATCGCCGTCAAAGCCGACGTCTCAAAGGAAGAAGAAGTCCAGGCCATGTTCCGCCGCGCTCGCGAAGAATTCGGCACCGTCGACATCCTCGTCGCCAACGCGGGTCTCCAGCGCGACGCCCCCTTCGACGAAATCACCCTCGAACAATGGAACACCGTCATCAACGTCAACCTGACGGGCCAGTTCCTCTGCTGCCGCGAGGCCGTCCGCGAGTTCAAGCGCCGTGGTGTGAAAAAGGAAATCTCCTGCGCCGCCGGCAAAATCATCTGCATGAGCTCCGTCCACGAGATCATCCCCTGGGCCGGCCACGTCAACTACGCCGCCTCCAAAGGCGGAATCATGCTCATGATGAAAAGTATCGCCCAGGAAGTCGCGCCCTACCGCATCCGCGTCAACAGCATCGCCCCCGGCGCCATCCGGACCCCCATCAACCGCCACGCCTGGGAAACCCCCGAAGCCTATGAGGACCTCATGCGGCTCGTCCCCTACAAGCGCATCGGCGAACCCGAAGACATCGCCCGCGCCGCCGTATGGCTCGCCTCCGACGACGCCGACTACATCACCGGCATAAGCCTCATCGTCGACGGCGGCATGACCCTGTACCCCGGCTTCGCCACTGGCGGCTGACCGGAAAACAGGGACTGTTCCATTTTCCGTAAGTACTTCAGACTTCCGCACACCCAAACCGGAAAATGGAAACTGTCCCTGCTTTCCGCCCCCGCTCTTCCCGGAAGAAGATCAATTCACCGTGCGCAGCCAAAGGATCTGCCGAAGCCCCGGACGCCCCAACCGCTCCCCGATCGGCTTCGCCATCAACTCCTCATCCTCCGCCGCGAACAGCGTCACCACATGCTCGCCCTTCGGCCCCGCATCCAGCTCCAGGAACCCCCGAAGGCTGTGCGCCGCGTAATCAAACCCCCACGTCGGCACCTTCTCCGCCCCAATCGCATGCGGTTCCGGCGCAATCTTGCTCATCTTGCCGTGAAGCACCTTGAACGCCGTGTCGATTTCCTCGCTCGAGAGTTCCGTCCACAACGTTTCCGACACCATGACCAGAAATGAATCCATGCTCACTACCCCTGTCCAATAGACGCATCCCTGCGTCCAAACTGCCCAAACAGGAAAAATGCCTGTGCCCACAGGCGCGGCTACCATGCCGCAACAAGACGCATTATAACCCGAATACCCCGTAAAAGCATAGTGATTATTCGGCGAACTTCCGCGCTCCCTACTGTTGCTTTCAAGGTTCTTATAGCCCGCTTTAGCGGGCTTTTGACCTTTGCCCCCGGCTTCAGCCGGGGGGTAAAAGCCCAGAAGTTAAGAAGGAGCCGGCTTCAGCCGGACTTCTCGGGTCTGCTTTAGCCAAAGAGGGATCGAAAGCCCTTTTTGGGCACGGCTCAATGAGCCAAATGGCAACCCGCAATCACTCACTCGCACGATGCCGTGGGCAGGGCGGGAAACCGTTGGTCGTAGAAGAACAGCAGCACATTGAGACACCCGTACCCGACAAACCCGGGCCAGCCCGTAATGCCTGCGGTCAGTTCGCTGCCCCCGGCCAGCACCGCCACCACAAGCCCCGAGGTCCCATTAATAACGCCGTGGAAAATGGCCGCCGCCAGCACCGACCGCGCCCGCAACGTGACATACACCATCGGCGGCGAAAACAGAATGCAACTCAACGTCATGAGCCCGACACCCAGCATCGGATGATGCGGATAGTTGATTCCATGCAGAACGAACGGCGCGTGCCACAGTCCCCACACCGCCCCGATGACCACCGAGGCGCGCCAGAACCCGTACCCCTCCAAATGCCGCAGCAGGAACCCGCGCCAGCCCAGTTCTTCCCCCAGGCTGACGACGGCATTCACGGTAGCGCCCCCGACGATACCGAGCACCAGGTTAACCCAGAACGGGTGGATGGGCATGGCCGCCACCTGTGCCCGAACCCGGTAGATCTGCTCCGGCGTCAGCAAGGAGCTGTACCGCTCAAACAGATCATCCATGCCCCACGAGAAAGAAACCTCTCGCGGCAAAAGGCTCAGCCCCAGAATTACCAGCGCCATGACCGCCGGAACAGCCCACGCCACGACCAGCCACCGCCTGGATCCCACACCGATCCGCAGCGGCTCAACCAAGCCCTCGCCATACACGAACCGCTGCAAGACAACAGCCACAGCCGCCGGGATGAAAATATAAGGAGCCCCCAGCGCGAGCAGGGCCACCGTTCCCCGCAACGGGGTCACGGCGAAATACCCAAACGCCAGCAGCCACGACACCGAAAGCGTCACGACCACGAACGTCAGCGCGCGCCGGGGGCTCCTGTCCATTACCTTAGCGCCGGCAGGCCGCCCACTCGATCGACTGGACCAGGATCTGCCGGTACTCCGGCACCTTCACCGATTCCAGGTCGTGACCCAGCGCGAAATACACACAACGCGCGTTGTGCACGTAATGCGTGCACAGCATCGGCTCGGGAACCGTATGCCCGAAGCGCTCCTGGTCGGCCGTCATGATGATGTGCATGTCCGGCCGCATGAGCAGGTTGAAATACAGCTCGTCGTTCGTGGTGAACGGCTTCACGCCTTCGATGATGGGATGGCCCTCATCGACAATGTCCACCCGGAACTGGTGATACGCATCGTGCGTCGACTTCCCGTTAACCCACATCGCGCCCAGGATATCGATCGAGTCCCGCCATTCCTGCACATTCGCGACCGCGAAGTGTGTCACCACGAGTCCGCCGCCTTCCTTCAGGAATTGAACGATGTCGGTCTTCACGAAATCCGGCGGATTGCCGTTCTCCACCGGCAGCTTCACCAGCGCCAGCACCTGGTATTTCTTCAGGTTTTCGAGGCGAAGGTCTTCAATATTCTCCGTGGCCGAGATGTCGACCGTGGGATACTTCGCCTTGATGTCCTGCAGCGCGTCACCCATGATCGAATCCGCATGCGGTCCCATGCCCACCAAAAGGCACTTCACCGGCGGCAGCGGTTCCTGCGCAACAGCCATCCCACAGAACAACACCGTCGCCACCAAGGCCATGCAAAGCAACTTGCTCATCATTTCTCCTCCGGGTTGAATTATCGGGGTGCTCTTGTTTGGCATTCTACCAAGAGCATCGCTCCTCATGTAACCCCGAATTCCATTCGGGGTATTGCTCTTTGAAGATCCCGAATGGGAATTCGGGGTTACATCTTCGCTGTTCCCCGCAATCGCTCCGCCAACCGCGTATTGCGCCGCGCAATCCGGTCATTATGAATCGCATAACTCAACGCCTTCGGATCCCCAACCAGCACACACACCTTGCTCGCCCGCGTCACCGCGGTATAGATCACATTCCGTTGCAGCAACATGAAATGCTGCGACAAAACCGGCAC
>JAVEWL010000369.1:0-5902 GCA_034004565.1 FCB group bacterium
CCAGCGGGCGTGATCGCCTCCAGCCAGCTGCGGATGCGAAACTTCATCTCCTCGGCGGCACGTTCGGTGAAGGTGAACGCCACAATCGCGTCTTTGGGCACGCCCTCGATGCCGACCCACCATGCGATGCGCCTTGCCATGACCTCGGTCTTCCCCGACCCTGCGCCGGCCACCACCAGGACATGGCGCTTTGAAGAGGTGACCGCCCGGTCTTGGGCGTCCGTCAGGTCCTTCCGAAGGACCGAGGCGATCTGTTCGCGATTCATGGTTCCCCTTGGTTAGTTGGCTCGTGTTCTTTGGCTCGTCTTGTATCGCATGCGAGCCCCGTCCCGCGACCGAACGATCTCCGATCGAATTCGGTCGATGACCGATGAAAGATCATCTTCGACCTCGTGCTCCCAGTAGCGCAGCACTGTCCAGCCGAGCTTTCCGAGAGCAACTTCCACGTCCCGGTCGCGCTTCCGGTTGCGGGCAATCTTCTCCGACCAGAACGTTGCGTTGGTCGCCGGCGCCTTGTAGTGCTCCTCGCAGCCATGCCAGAAGCAGCCGTCCACGAACACCGCGATCCTGCACCTTATGAAAGCCAAGTCCGGCCGCCCCGGAATGCCGGGACGCACCCGGTAACGCAATCCGGCCTGCCAGAGAGCGCGTCGCAAGGCCATCTCCGGCCCGGTGTCGGCACCGTGCACGCGCGCCATTTGCTCCGACTTGCTCAACGGGCCGGACTTGCGCTTTCTGCTTCGTCGCATCGCATCGACTTTGCGACCTGAAATCGGACCTGCGGCGCACATTGTCTTTACATTAGCGTTACATTCAAATAGGATGCCACTTATGGTCACGAGGGTCAATCAATGGGCGATGTCGAGCGCAAGACCGAAACAGTGAACCTGCGCCTGTCTCCGAAGATGAAGGAATTGCTGCGTATGGCGGCGGAGCGGGAGCATCGAACACTGTCAAATATGATCGAGGCGCTCGTGCTTGACTATTGCGAAAGCAAAGGGATAGCAGTGGAGCAGGGCCGGAAGGCCCCTTTGCGGGCAGCCAAAACTAAGGGATGACCGATAGGCAGCCGTTAAGATGAAGAAAGAATCCAATGTATTAATGGCCGTAGATTTGTTCTCTGGTTGCGGCGGACTGACCCAAGGCCTCAAAGATGCAGGCTTCACCGTGGGCGCTGCCGTTGAGATCGATGCGCTTGCTGCGGAAACGTATGCAGTCAACCATCCCGACGTAAAGCTGTTCAATGCCGATATAAGGGGCACCTCGGCGTCCGAGATCATGGAGGCCTGCGGCGTCGCAAGGGGCGAACTCGATCTGCTCGCCGGTTGCCCACCCTGTCAAGGCTTCTCCCGCATTCGGCTCAACAACAAGAAGGAGCGGATGGACGATCCGCGCAACCGGCTTATTGACGAGGTCCTCCGGCTGATCGGCGAGTTGCAGCCCAAGGCCGTCATGCTGGAGAACGTTCCCAACCTCGCCCGCTATACCCGCTACCTGAACTTCAAGAGGGAGCTGCGCAAACTCGGTTACGACGTCGTCGACAAAGTCCTTGACGTGGCCGACTTCGGGGTTCCCCAGCGCCGTAAGCGGCTCGTGGTCCTTGCATCGAGGCTCGGGCAGATATCCCATCCGGCGCCGGTCGATAAGCGGAAGACGGTGAGAGATGCGATCGCAACGCTGCCGGCCGATATCGTCGACAACGATCCTCTGCACAATCTTGGTGAGCAGCGCAGCGAACGAGTCCGCCGGCTAATCAGAGCCATCCCCAAGGACGGCGGCAGCAGAACGGCGCTTTCCCCAGGGTTGACGCTCAAGTGCCATGAAAAGCAGGACGGCTTCTATGACGTCTATGGCCGAATGAAATGGGACGATGTCTCACCTACCATCACCGGGGGCTGCATCAACCCATCGAAGGGGCGTTTCTTGCACCCGACGGAAGACCGTGCCATCACGCTCCGCGAGGCGGCTCTCCTGCAAAGCTTTCCTCCCGGCTATGTGTTTTCACTGCGCAAGGGCAAGTATGCTGCGGCCGAAATGATCGGAAACGCGCTTCCGCCCGTCTTTTCGCGCATGCAGGCAGAGGTGATCCGGAAACACTTGGTTAAGCAGTGACAAGCAGCGATTCGGTGCACGAATGTCAGAACTCGAAGAAATCGTCGCGCTTGTCAATACGCTCAGGAAATTCAAGCCGGGCAAGCCGCTTAAGCATTACATCACTCATGGTGTTTTCCCCAAGTTCAAAAACATGGAGCCGGGGACACGAGTCGATTTCGAGTTTCCCCTGACCGCACTGGTCGGAGCGAACGGTATCGGCAAAAGTTCGCTGCTGCATGCGCTTTGGGGTATGCCTTACGGGCACTCGACATCGAAGTTCTGGTTCTCCACGGATCTTGACCCGATCGAGGATAATAAGAAGGACCCGCAACGATATTTCTATGGCTATTGGCATGACGGATTCGGCGGCGTAGTAGAGACCCGCAAGGCGCGTATCGGCAGAAAACGTGACTATTGGGAACCGTACCGCTGGAGCGGGCGCGACGGCATGATGCCGATGCCCGAGGGTGATTTCGATGGAAAGGCCAAGGATCGTTGGAATCCCGTTCGAAGGAAGGTCGTCTATATCAATTTTCGGGCGTTGTTTGGTTCCTTTGACCGCTATTTCTACTTCGATGATGACCTTGGCGGAGGAAACAGGCGGGACGTGATGTTGCGGGCAGCTCGCCGACTCAAAATTGTCAAGGATGATGTCAAGCAGTCGTATACGCTGGGACGTCGAGAGCGCATTTTCGAGAACCGGATGCTTACGCCGGACGAGCTTACTGCAGCGTCTGAAATCCTCGGTCGTTCGTATGATTCCGCCCATCTCATTCGGCATTCTCTTTACCCCGGCAACCGGGGAAGGGATCTGAGCGTCGTATTCAAACGCGGCTCAGAGTACTCCGAGGCTTTTGCCGGCAGCGGTGAGATTGCGGCTGTGAGCACAGTTGTCGACGTGCTGGCCGCAGAGGAATACTCGCTAATCCTTCTCGACGAACCGGAGACCTCTCTCCATCCAGGAGCCCAACGGACATTGCTCAAATTTTTGCTCGAACAGATCAAGCTCAAGAAGCATCAGGTCGTCATATCGACTCACTCGAGCGAGTTTTTGACCGGTCTGCCGCATGAGGCGATCAAGGTATTCGAAGATAACGGGAAGCTCCAATCGCGCATTCTCCCCCGCAGTTCCCCTGCCGCTGCCTTGAACCGCCTGGGGAAACCACCCCAGAACAAGCGCCGTGTGCTCGTGGAAGATTCTCTGGCGGAACAGCTTGTGATTCATGCGGCCAAGAGTCTTGATGCCGGCGATCGCGAGACTCTCGAGGTCAAGGTGGCTCCGGGAGGCGCTGAGTCGATCCTTAAGTATTTGGGGCCGGCAGCTATGGTTTCCGGTGATGAGGTATTCGTTCTGCTCGACGGCGACAAAAAGAGAGTAGATGAATTCACCGACCCGAACCAGATTGCACCCGCTGACCACGCAAAACTGGATGAGCTGGTCAAACGTGAACTTGGCGTCGAACCCCTTTACCATATCCCCGGCGGATGCGACGGAGCCGCCCACAAAGAAGCAAAAACCACAGCACACCTCGACTATCTAAGGTGGTTGCGCAAACACCTGGACTTCTTCCCAAGAAAACTGCCGGAGCACATCATCCTGGAAGCATTCGAGCCGGGGCAAGGCCATGCCGATGCCAAAACGAACGAGGCGAAGGCGGCGTTCAAGAAATTGTTGACCGATGGAGCGGACATCGAGCTCAGTGCCGAGCAGATCATCGCTCTGGCGACCGTCAAGATCGCCAAAATCCTGCCAGATAATGGCGACCTGGTCGTGATCCGCGAACGCCTAAAACTGTGGCTGCACAGTTGAGGGCATCACATCTGGTTGACGGCGGCAAGTCGGTTTTGTCGGGAATGTTCCAATTCACGCCACCCCGGCACATGCGCGCTCATTAACGCCTTGAACACTCGTCCATGGCTCGCGAAGCGCAAGTGAAGCAACTCGTGGACGATGACATAGTCCTGGAAGCGCGCATCCTGCCTGACCAAATCGGCGGCCAAGGTGACGGTCCCGGTCGAGGAACAGGAACCCCACTTCTTGCGCATTTCCTGAACGCGAACGACGCGCGGGTTGACGCGCAGCTTCACCGCCCAGGCAAGCGCGCGTCGTCGCAGTTCTTGCGCAGGATAGAGGGACGACTTCACGCCTCGACCTCCGCAAGCAGCAGCCGGATGATCAGGTCGACCACGCGGGCGCGCTCGTCCTGTCCAAGCGCCAGCACGGGCTTGTACATAGCCGCGCGAAGACGGCGTTGCTCGTCGGAGTTCACTGCCGCATTCGGAAAACGCGACAGGAGCGCTTCGGCATCCTTTGCGAGCGCCATCGCGTCGACCGATGCCGCCTTGACGGCGGAGTCCTCGCGCAACACCCAATAGACGGCAAAGGCTCGCGCGGAGAGTCCGCTGTCCCGCGCGGCCTTCATCGCGGCCTCCTTCTCGGCCGCGAGTGCCGCAAGCTGGTCCATTGCAGCCAGGCCGGTAGTCTTGCGATCTTCAAGGTCCTTGAGGATGCGCTCGGCGCGATCCTTCAAGGGTTGCAGCACGGGCGCGGCCGCCGGGTCCTCGTCCATCTCCTTCTGCAGGCCCCGGACTAGGTTGAAGACCTTGCCCTCGTCTGAGCCGTCCTCCTTGCGCAGCGCCTGCAGGGTCTGCACCTCGAACGTGACGCTCTTCGTCAACCTGCCCAGCCCTTGCTGTTCGGCGCTTTCCTCGATCAAGCGGCGTGTCTTGTAGGCGAGATCGGCCACGAACCCGACCTTTTCCGCATACGCGTTGCGCACGGCCGCATAGAGCTGCGAAAGCTGCTTGTAGGTGCCAATGTGATCGCGCAGCTCCGGCGAGGGCGAAAGGATTTCCCACAGCGCTTCGATTTCCTTGTAGGACTCGAAGAACGCCTTGCGCGCCTCCGGCGCGAGGAAACAGCCGAACACCAGCTTCTCCAGCCGCTCGTCCGGCGTGTCTCCGCTTGAAACCTGCAGGTAGTCCTTCTCCGCCTGCGCGATCTTCTGCAGGAAGTCCTGGAGCAGCACGTCGAGGTCCTCGATCACCCCACTCACGTCGCTGGAGTCGAACTGCAGGGCCTTCTTGATCTCACGCAGCACGCCGACGAAGTCCACCACGAGACCGACCCGCTTCTGCACCCCGTTGGCATCGACGTAGGGACGATTGACGCGGGCGATCGACTGCAGCAGCACGTGGTCGCGCATCGGCTTGTCGAGGTACAGGCAGTAGAGCAGCGGCGCGTCGTAGCCGGTGAGCAGCTTGTCGGTGACGATGAGGATCTTGGGGTCCTCGGCGGGCTTCTTGAACAGCAGCCGCACGTCCTCTTCCCGCTCGGGGGAGAGTTGGAGCTCCGCCACCAGTGGCCGGTCGATGGCGTCGGCCGCGTTCTCCGTGTAGACGGGCACCGACCACTCGGGCGGCAGCAGCTTGTCCAATGCCTTCTTGTATTTGGCGCAGGCCTCACGGTTGACGGCGACGAGGAAGGCTTTGTAGCCCAGCGGCAGGACGCTTTCCTTGAAGTGCTCCGCGACGAAGGCGGCCACCTTCTCGATACGGTCGTCCGCTGTCAGGAAGGTGCGCAGTCCCACCGCGCGGTCCAGCACCTTGTTGAGCTCCTCGACATCGGTGACGCCTTCGCTGTCAGCCAGGGCGAAGAACTCCTTGTCGAGTCGATCCGCGGGCACCGTCATCGTGGCGGGTGCCATCACGTGCTTGATGGGCAGGGTGGTCTCGTCGGCGATGGACTCGGCGATCGAGTATAAGTCGAGGTAGCCCAGTTCGTCCTGGGCGCCGAAAATCTTGAACG
>JAVEWL010000370.1:0-5899 GCA_034004565.1 FCB group bacterium
AACCAAGATCATCATGACCACCGCCCTCTCCGATCCCAGGAGCATTATGAAAGCGTTCAATTCCGAGTGCGAAGCCTACCTCGTCAAACCCATCGAACCCGAACGCCACAACCGCCAACTGGTCGAACTGGGCCTTATCGCAGACGCCGCAAAATAACCCGCGCAACCAGCATTCCCCCTCTCCCTTAAGCGTGGGAGAGGGGGGATCTCATTGCGCCATTAAGGAAAAGCCCCCAGACTCAACCAAGCCTGGGGGCCAATCCATCTTCAATCTAAAATCGAAAATCAAAAAATGAGCTTACTCCGCCTTCACCGGCGGCTCCGCCAAATACCGCACCTCATACGCCAACCGCGCCTGCTGTCCCTTTTCCAGCGCGACAATCTTGGATTGCAGTTCCAGGTTCACCTGCACGCGCGACGGACTCCAGAACAGCCCGAGTCCGCCGAACTCCTCCGGCGAAAAACGCTGCTCCACGCCGAACTTCGCCTCGTGGTTGTAATACGCAAACGCACCGCCGCCCACCGCGGTCCGCACCGCCGCCACCTGGTCCGGCGTCGGAGTGGCATCCTTCCAATCCCGGTTGATCTGCACCCATTCCGGGGTCTTCACGTACGCCGCCAGTACCCCCGGATTGTCCGACATGCTTGCCGTGTCGTATTCCGGATGCGCCATCACATCAAACGGCCGCGCCGCATTCGCCGTCATCGCGAACTCAAAGCGCACCGCGTCGCCCGCCAGCGACACCGTCCGCTCGACGTGCGTGCCGTCGGCCGTCGTCAGCGTCATTACCACTTTGTCCGCTTGCGCCTGCGCTTCGAACGGCAGGATGCTCTTCGGACTCGGCCCCTCGCCCTGCGCCACCCAGTCCTCATAGCGGAACCGGCTCAACGCCCGCGTCGCCTGTACCACGTTGCGGCCGGTGGGCTTGTAGGTCATCTCGACCACTTTCCCGTTCGTCTCGGGCAGCAGCACTACGCGCCACGCATCGTTCTCGAGCGAGACCGCCTTCAGGCCGGTCGTAAACAGCTTCCCGATCCCATCGAGGTACTCTTGCAGCGGCGTTTCCTCGCCCTCCATCGTCACGCCGTAGCGCGCGCACAATTCCGTGTACCGATCAAGTAACCCCGGTTCGAGGCCCGCCAAATTCGGCTTGCAGATCCCGTCCGCGTACGTCAGTTTCATCGCCGACGCGCTCAATGCCGCCCGGTACGCGCAAATCGACGCCTTCTCCACGCGCGCCCGCACCTCGTCCGACTGCGCCAGTGACAGCGCCTCCTGGAAATAGCCCATGATGCGCCGCGCCGTCTCCGGGTTAATGCACAACGCCGACTCCGTCGGGAAGCACGTCGGATGCACGCCCGCCGCCTGCACAAGGTCGTGGTAATACGCCAGGTATGCGAGGATCGGTCCCGCCGCTTCCTTGTAATGCAGCTTGCAGAAGGTCTCGGCCTCCTGCCAACTGTCGCGGCCCGGATTCCACAGGCAGCGTGACATCACGTAATTGCGCAGGTCGCTCAGTTCGCTCGAGGCCCCGTTGCCCGCCGCCTGCATGAACACCCCGTCGCCGTTGTTCTTCGCGAAGAAATTCACGCTCCCGCCGATGCTGCGCAAATTAGGGAACGGCAGTTCGTAGCCGCGGAAGTTCGTGTTGTAATGCCAGATCAGCATGTGATCCGTCTTCGACTTCCAGCCCTCCATGTCCTCGCAGAACGCGCGGTTTAGCGAGCACGCCGGATCGTCGATGGCATGCAGGTCGCAGCATTCGATGCTGCACAGTTGAATCAGCACGTTGTGCCGCGCGCGCAACGTCTTGCAGGGCTTGCGCGTGTATTGATACGCATAACAACTGATCAATACGTCCGGATGCGCCTTCTCAATCCGCTCCGCCACCGTGTTCACCAGGGCAAGGTGCGCGGCGGCGTGGGACCCTTCGCGCTCGTCGAGCGCCGCGCAATTCGGGCAGGTGCAGTAGTTGTCCTGGTCCATTTGCGCAATGTTAATATTCTTCGCCGTGGGATTCTTCGCGATTTCCTCGAGCACGGCCTGCGTCACCAGGTCCACCACCGCCGGGTTCGTCATGCACAAATTCGGGCCGCCGCCGCCCATTACGAGCTTGCGCACACCGTCCACCAGCGCGAAGTATTCGGGATGTTCCTTGCCGTACTTCTCCGGCGGCACAAGGTACGCCACGTTGTGGCTCACCAGCCGGTAGCCCGTGCGTCCGCCCAGCTTCGGGTCGTCCGACACCGTGTTCGTGCGCAGCCGCGCCGCAAACGCCGGATCCGCCATCGTCGCGTTGTAATAGCTCCACCGGAACGCGAACGTCGGATTGAACGAATATTTCTCCTTCGGCAGCGGCTTCATTTCCGGCACCGGCGGAAAATACGTGTGGTCCGCCGTCAGGAACGCCGCGCCCAGGTACCGCTCGCAAAACTCGTAGACGCCGTACAGCGTCCCGCGCGGACGGCCGCCCGTAATCACGATCCGCTTCGGCGAAACGCGAATACTCAATTCCTCGTCTTCAAACTTCTCCGCCGGAATGCCCGAAGCCCCCGACCCCACCAGGATGGCGTCCTTCTTAATTGAGGTGTCATTCGACAGCGCCAGTTCGGTCCCCAGCGCCTGCTTCAGCAGCGTCCGCAGCTCCTGCGCCGCATACGCCTCGCTCGGACTCGCCTCCGGCGCCACGACAATCGTCCAGTTCTTCAGCGCCTCGACCGGCAGCGAATCCCCGGTCCCCATCGCGCAAAGCATCATCACCAAACCAATCACGGTCCGTCCCTCCCAAACGTCGAGCACAAAGCCTCAGGCGACCATCTTACCCATTTCCCCCCCGCATCCAAACTCTCCCAGAGCAGACTTTGTGGCACCCCCAAGCCGGCTTTATGGCTTGGGGGTGTGGGCAAGCCAAGGACGTCCAATTCAGCATGGCGCTCTAGGCTCCCCTCACCCTTACCCTCTCCCCAGGGAGAGGGAAAGAGACTCCAAATGGGTAGATGCATTGAAGTTGCCAACGCGCTGCGCGGGCTCCCTCTCCTTGGGGAGAGGGGAGGGGGGCTTCTCGTCCTTGCTGTTCTTGTGGTCCTTGCAGTCCTTGGCTTGCCCACACCCCCAAGCCATAAAGCCGGCTTGGGGGGGCCACAAAGTTTGTGAGAGAGGGGCAGTTGAGGGGAGGCTAAAGCTCTTGCTGCCTTAGTCATCCCACCCTCACCCCCGCGGCGCCGGCTCCGGCCCCATAACGAACGTCAGCGTGCCGCCCTGCGCAATCTCGCTGTGCTCGAACCACGTCCGCTCGATCGGCGTCCCGTTCAGCGACACCCGCTGCACATATATGTTCTTCGGTGAGTTGTTTTCCGCGACAACCTTCAACTCTTTGTCGCCAATTCGCACCACCGCCTCCGTAAACAACGGCGACCCCACTTCGTACCGCGTCGTACCCGCGATCGGATAGAACCCCAGCGCGCTCAGCACATACCACGCCGACATGGTCCCGCCGTCATCGTTTCCGTCGATGCCCACATAGTCGTCGCTGTACTTGTTTTCCATCACGTACCGCGCCCACTTCTGCGTCAGGTCCGGCCGCCCCGCCGAATTAAACAAATAGGCCGCATGAAAGAACGGCTCGTTCCCGTGCCAGTAGTACCCGCCCGGGTTCCACCATCCCACCCGTTTCTGCGTGCGCTTGAAGTACGTTTCCAATTCCTCGACAAAATACTCCTTGCTCGGGAACAGCGAAACCAGCCCCTCCGGGTCGTACGGAACGCCCCAGCGCCACTGCCACCCGCTGCCTTCCACGTAGCCCCGCGAATACTTTCTCTTGAAATCCGTATACGTCAGCACGCGCGGGTTGCGCACTGTCGGGAAATTGCCCGCGCTGTCGCGCTCCTCGAAGAACAGTGTATTCGGATTCCAGACGTTCTTGTAGAACTGCGCGTGCTTCGCAAAGGTTTTGGCGTCTTCCTCCTTGCCCAGTTCCTTCGCCAGGAGCGAGATGGCGTGGTCCGCCCACCCAAACTCCAGCGTACACGCCACGCTTTCGGGCATCTTGTCCGACGGGCAATACCCGTACTCCAAGTACCACTCCAGCCCCTCGCGCCCCGCGAAACGCGTACCCTCGGGCTTGCCCGTCAGCCCCGTTTCGCGCATGGCCTGGTACGCCCGCTCGATGTCGAAGTCGCGCACGCCCTTCAAATACGCTTCCGTCACCGCGATGTCCGCCGGCGTGCCGAACATGCAATTCGTGTAACCGATCCCCGAAGGCCAACGCGGCAGGCACCCGCCCGCCTTCACCATCTCCACCAGAGACACCATCATGTCGCGCTGTTCTTCGCGCGCCACGAGGTTGTACAGCGGATGCACCGCCCGGAACGTATCCCAAATCGACATGTCCGTGTAGTACTGGAACCCCTCGGCCTTGTGGACCTCCTTGTCGAACCCGCGATATTCGCCGTTCACGTCCGTGAAGATCGTCGGCATCACAAACGCGTGATACAGCGCCGTGTAAAAGATGCGCTGTTCGCGCGGCGTGCCGCCTTGCACCTTGATGACCGACAGTTGCTTCTCCCAGGCATCCCGCGCGGCCGTCGCTACCTCTGTAAAGCTTCGCTGCGCCGCCTCCGCCTCGAGGTTCAACCGCGCGTTGGCAATGCTCACGTACGAGATCGCCACGCGCAGTTCAACCACGAACGGCCCGCCCGCAGGCTTCTCGAACGTCAGGTCCGCGCCGGCGCTATCGCCCGTGACTTCCAGCGATCCCGGCGTAAAGGTGTCGTCGCTCCATGTCCCGTAGCTCTGGAACGGCTTGTCGAACCGCGCAACGAAATACGCATTCAACCCGCCATAGCGTCCAGAAAACGAGCCCTGTTCCCTGGCCATCCCCTCGAGTTCCATCGCATCCGGCAGGATTTTCACCGTGCCGAACTCGCAACGCTTGCCGCCCAGCGCGCTGGTCGCGTCCAGCAGAATGTGCGGACGCTCGTTCCCGTCGAACGTATACCGGTGTACACCCACCCGCGGCGTCGCCGTCAACTCCGCCAGCACGTGCTCCTTCGGCAGCCGCACCGCGTAGAACCCCGGCGTTCCCGACTCCTCCTTATGCGAGAAGCGCGTGGCCCGGTCCCGCTTGCGCGCCTGCGCCACGTTCGATTCCACCGTCGGAAACACGCGGAAGATGCCGCCCTCGTACGCGTCGGCTCCTACCAGCCGTGTATGGCTGAACCCGATGATCTTATTGTCGCCGTAGAAATAGCCCGACCGGTTGTTGCCATTCTCGTTGAAGTAGATTGACGACGTATCCGCGCACAGGCGCACCATCCCGAGCGGCGTTGTTGCCGCGGGCGTATCGTGCCCGCACATCCACGAGAAGCCCCCCGTCGCAATGAACGGATCGACCTGCGCCGTCAGCGCCCCCGGTTCCACCGGCAGCGGGAGGCTCCCCGGCTTCGGTCCCACCACGCTGCGGTAATACCCCCACGCCGCAAGCAACGCCAGCACCGGCACCAGCACGATCACCAGCAGCACCCGCCGAATCCACTTCAGAACGCTCTTCATATCCACCTCCCATTCGATTCGCACGTGCCAGTCTAGCCCAACACGAACCGCGAATCGAAAAGAAACTGTGCCGCCAGCCCCGAAGACCGCGAGCACCGAAAACGGGGACTGTTCCGTTTTTGACGAGCCATCAGATTCCCCGCGAAGCCCCCTGCTTCTCTTCCGCGTAAACTGTCAATCATTCCCACCGATCAAAAACGGAAACTGTCCCCGCTTTCGGCTCCGAAGGAATGGAAGTCATAGGAGTGGCCTGCTTACTAGCGGAACCCTTTTCAAAAGAGAGATAGGAAAGCTTCGCAAAGTGGGGAGGGGAAAGCGGGGGACGGAAAGCGGGGACAGTTTCCGTTT
>JAVEWL010000371.1:0-5888 GCA_034004565.1 FCB group bacterium
TATCGAAGCGCCGTTCGGCCGTGTCCAGGGACAGGAGAGAGAGATCTCCGAGCACTTGTTCGGAACGCATCGAGGCCGAAGAGCCGGACGAGTGAGCCGCCGCGCTGCGTACGAAATGGGGATCGAGCAACAACCTGCGCAGGCACTCGGTTGTGGCCCGGAGTTGCGCGTAGGCGAAGGGGAGCGCATCGTCCGGGAGGGCGTTCTTTTCGATGAGGCCGCGCAGTAAATCGCGGTACTCGCGGCATACGTCAACTGTCCGATCGAGGTTTCCCCCGTAAGCGACCAATCGTTGAATGCGTCCGAGGTGTTTCGCGCTTTCCCATTGCGTGGCCTCGGCCGTCCTGGGGGCCGCCTCGATGGCCTCAAGGTTCGGTGCGTGGGCGAGATACGCCGACAGGCACGAGCGGTTGGTGTCGGGCGTCTGGATGCCGGCGAGCAGATATTCAAACGGAGCGAACTCGTCCATCAAGGCTTGAGCGACGATTTCCGGCTGGTCCGAACCCTCGAGCATGTCGGCCTCGCACAGGAACCCAGCATCTCGTACCAGCCCGGCCAGGCGTCCCGCGGCCTTCATGCGCCGCACTTTGTCGGGGTAGTCCGCGCAGAAGCGCAAGGCGTCGAGCACACCGGCCTTGGCCCGTCCCGCGTCGCGGTAATGGAACGCGCGGGTGTACAGCGCGACGGCCCGATCCGCCTCGCTGGAGTCCGGCGCATCGAGCACTTCCTTGCACCGCGAAAGAAAGACGTCCGATTGTTGCGGGCGCAGGGTGGCGAGTTCGATGGATAGTGCGCTCGCCGCGAGGGCGGTTCGGGGTGCCTTGGCGCGCACCGTTGCGGTAAGCGCGAGGATGTCCGCCGGGGCCTGCTTCAGGCGCGCCCGCTCGGCTTCGAGCAGTTTTACTCCGGCCGGAGCATCCGCGTACCGCAGTATCGTCGCGATGCGTTCCCGCGGCGCAAGCCCTTCCTGGGCGCGGGCGAGCCGCTCGAGGGCCTGCGCCGAGCCGGGCGCGCCGGGATACCCCTTCACCGGGTCCTCCGCTGGAGCGGGCGTACCTTGTTGCACGGTGTACGCGGGTGCCGTCTTACCGGTGTCCTGGCCGCACCCCAATGCAGCCGTCGCCAGGGCGAGCGGAAGGCCGAGTCGCCATTGTGTCCGCATGGTTGTTCTCCTTAGCGCACAAGCTCGAGCGCGTCGTCTGTTTTCATGCTCGGCTTGACCAATGCATTGAGCTTTTCGGCCACCTGGACGATGCCTTCCTCGTACGAGACCTTGCCCTGGATGGCATCGTTGAAGCTCGACCGGAGCAACCCGAATGCCAGCATGCGTCCGGCCAGGTGGGGTGCGGGGTCAATCGAATCCGCGACGGAGTGCAGGGCCGCATCGATGTTGATTTTGCCGGCGAGCGGCGCCTTGTCGATGTCCGGGCGCTTCGGGAGGTCCGCACGGCACAGGTAGCCATCGTACACCTCGGGGAAGGGGGAGTCCTTTCGAATTACCCACTTGATGAATTCCCACGAAGCGGCCTCGCGCTCGGGAGTGCTCTTGCGCACGCACAGGTATACGGTGCGGCTGCGCATGCTCTTGTGGCTGCCGAACCCCGGCACGGGCGCAATCTGGAATTTCTGATTGAGCATGGTTTTCAGGAGACGGTCAATGCTTCTCGATGTTTCAAAGGAGAACGCACAGGGTTCCAACGGATTGGGTTCGGACTTGCGTGTCTTTGGTGAAGCGGCCAGGCGCTGCAGGAGGTCGAATGCGTGCCGGGGGGCTTCACCCTCGAAATGGAAACCGGAGTCGTCCAGTACGTTGATTCCCTGCTGCATCAGGAGCGAAATCCACATCAAGACAAGGGTGTTCTTGTTTCCGATGCGAAGAGCCCACTGTTCAAGGCGGCCGTCTCCGTTGGCGTCTTTGCCGAGCTTTTCCACATCGGCCATCAGTTCGTCCCAGGTCTCAGGGGGGCGCTGGATGCCGGCCTCTTTCAACATGGCCGGGTCGTAAACCAGGAAGTTGCCCTCCGCGTACCAGGGGACCCCCCAGATCTTGCCCGCATAGGTCACGGAGTCGTATAGGTTCTCGGCGAAGGCGTCGAGGGAGAACTGGGGGTCGGGCAGGAAGCGATCGATGGGCACGATAAGGTCGCGTTCGGCCAGGAACGCCGTTTCGCCCCCGGGCATGCTTTCGATGCCGATTACATTCTCCGGAAGGTCGGGCAGTGTGTCGATGGGACGCCTTGGGCGCGGGTCGCCGCCGATGCCGAAGGTTACCACGTCAATGTGGGGATGAGCGACGCGAAACGAATCCACTTGTGCGGAAAACCAGCGGACGCTCTGGTCGTTGGCCGGGATGTCGCCGATCTCGATCCGCACTTTTGCCGCGGCCGGTTCCGCGCCCGCCGGGACGAGGCAGCACGCCAGTCCCACGATGCCCAGGATGATGCCTTGCCGTACGTTTTGCATGTGCGTCCTCCTTCGTTTAGGTAGTCTTGACCAAGGCCGGGCCGGCTTACCCTGGCGATATGTTAAATAGTATACTAGTAAGCCAAAGAAAGCAAGGGGCGCGTGTGAAGTGAGGGGGAGGCGCGGGGCGTATGAACTCGGGCGCGACGAGACCTTTACGCGACTTCCGATCCGGGGGGGCGCGATGCGGTTACCCCGCGCCGGGCAATCGCGCGTTCGGTTTTTTGCCGAGGGCGTCGCGCTTGGGTACAATGTCGGCTTCATATCGGGTGGAGCGCGGCTGGGTCGCCTCTGTCGCCGGCCATGGGCGGTCCGGCGCTTTCCGGTGGAACTGCATCGGGAGAGGTTGCGCGGCGCGCCAAGGAATGAACGGGATTCGCAATGAACGCAGTCTTGCGCACGCTGCGCACGTGGAGACATAGCCGGAAGTTCGCCAAGCTCGGAAAGCACTGCCGTTTTCCGGGGAAGTACCTTCATGTGGACGGGCACGTTGAACTCGGCGATCACTGCCGATTTCGCGAAAACGTGATCCTGCGCACGCACGGAAACGGGAAGATCGTTTTCGGCGACCGCTCGGGCGCGAGCTTTTACTGCATTATCGAATCGACGAGCCTCGTGCAGATCGGTTCATTTACCGGGATCGCCGAGTTCACGGTCATCCGCGACACCGACCATTTGGTCTACGGAACCGCGGAACATTGGCGCTACACCCCGCAAATCTCGAAGCCGGTTATCATCGGCGAGAATTGTCTCATCGGCAGCCGTGTGTACATCGGGCCCGGCGTGACGATCGGCGACGGCGCGGTGATTGCCCCGGGCAGCGTCATTACGCGCGACGTCGGGCCGTACGAGATCTGGGCCGGTTACCCGGCGCGCAAGGTCGCGCACCGCACCGAGAATGTCCCCGAGGCACGCATGCGGCAGTTCAAGGAGCTCATCTCGCAGTACGGTTTTAAGGAAGACCGCTACATTCAGGATTAAGCCGGTATTGGAAGCCCCATGATTCGAGCGATTACTTTCGATTTCTGGCGAACACTCTTTCGCGATGCCAACGGCGAACAGCGGAAGGAGTGCCGGGTCCGCGCGTTTACCGAGGCCACGGGGGTTTCCGTGGAGGATGCGCTCAAAGCGATGGACACGTGCTTCCGCGAGTTCGACCGCTGCCACCGTGAGGAGCAGCGCACGCTCAACCCGGAGGACGCGGTGCGGATGTGTGTGGACTCGTTGGGGATTTCGGTGGAACCGCACGTTGCGGACGGGCTGGCCGAAACTTTCGCAACGGCCATTCTGCAATACCCGGCCGAGCCCATCGAAGGTGCGCTCGAGGCCGTGCGTGCGGCGGCGGCGCGGTGTCCGGTGGGGATTATATCCGATTCGGGCGTCAGTCCCGGGCGGAGCCTGCGGACGTTGCTCGAACGCAACGGCTTCATGGAATACATTCGGTTAGCGGTGTTCTCGGATGTGGTGCGGGTGGCCAAGCCGCAGCGGCTCATGTTCGAGACGGCGGCGCAGGGGCTGGGCGTGGACCCGCACGAACTGCTGCACATCGGCGACCTCGAGTACACCGATATCCTTGGCGCAAAGGCCGTGGGGGCGAAGGCGGCGTTGTTCACCGGCGACAACAAGCGCTACGCGGGCAATACCGTCGCGGACTACACGTTTGCTACGTGGGGCGAGTTTGTGCAGCGCCTGCCGGAGTTGTTGGAGGAACGGTAAGGATGGCGTGGCGACGAGACGTCGCCTCAGGTTTTGTGGCAAGATCACCACAAAGACACGAAGACACAAAGAACCGCCTTTCTCAATTCCCATACTTCTCATCCTTCCCATGACTCCCCTAACTCCCATGGGAAGTATGGGAATCATGGAAGTTATGAGAGCCATGGGAGCCATGGGAAGCTCCTCATCTAGCTAATCCTGTAAATCCTGTCAATGACTTTTGCGGTCTTCGTGGTTCTCTGTGTCTTTGTGGTGATCTTGCTTCTTCCTCTTCCTGTCAAAAAAGAAGACGCCTCCAAGCCATGAAGCCGGCTTGGGGGTGCCACAAAGGTGAGACCTATCCGGCGTTGGCCAGCCTTATTGCGGCGGCCAGGGGGCAGGTGGCGCCGGTCATGTAGACGGGGTTCTGGCGGTGGTTGCCGGCGGGGTGCATACATTCCCAGGGAGCGCCGTGCTCGGGGCTCTTGCGGAAATCTTCTTCTCGCAGATGCGCAACGTATTCCCGCATGAGGCGCGTGGCGAGGTTTCGGTCGGCCTGGGCAATGGCGTGGCACACCCAACCCGTGCCGGTACCCCAGTAGGCGCCGTTCTGATACGTGTTCAGCTTGGCCAGGGCCTTTTCCCAAGATGTGGTTTCGCTGAAATCGGCGTCGGTGGGGACATGCCGTACCATGCCCTGCCATGCGATCTTTTCGCCGGTACAGGCCTTGGCGAGGGCTACGCATGCCTTGCGTTGCGTGTCGGGATCCATCGCGCCGACGTATACGGCGTAGGCCGTGCCCCACACGTCGAGTTGCGCGCCGATTTCGGTCGAGGCCTTCAGCAAACCCGATTCGTGTCCGAACACGGCGGGAACGGCGCGGCGTATGGACTGCGCGATTTCGCGATACTTGGCGGCGGCCTGCGCATCGCCGGCGCGTTCAAGCAGGTCGGCAAGCTCCATCGACGCCTGGTATTTCAACGCGGATGCGAACAGCAAATCGCCCGTATGCACGACGGTATCGAAGAAGCCGAAGTTGATGCCGCGGTTGCCGGGATCGGCAAAGACAATGTGGGTGTCCGGGCGGGCGGGAGGCATGGCGATGGCCTCTTCCAACCGTTGACGGATGGTCTTATCGCGGATCTTTTGGTCGAGTACGGCGAGGTCGCCCGTGTCGCGCACGTACGCGAACGCCATGTGCACAAAGAAGAACGCGTCGTCGAGGCAAGGGAGGCGTCCCCAATTCACTCCTCCCTGCGTGTCGTAATCCTGCAGATTGCCGGGATAGAAAATGGGCACGCCGCCGAAGCTGATGTGGTCGGGAATCGAACCGGGCACAATCACGCTTCCGCTGGCGAGTTTCACTTCCTCGTCCTGCTGCTTGTCCGCGGTCAGTAACAGCGCGTGGCGCTGTTCTTCGGGCGTGACGAGGCCGCAATCGAGCGACATGGCGTAGTCGCGAATCCAGAAGGCCGGATAGCAGTCGCGACCGCCGGGCCGGATGAGCGTGCCGCCGGTGGTGTTGGGGCCGATGTCGCCGACTTTCGCGCCGGGGGCCACGCGCGACGCTTCGACGACGGCCCGCGCCATGTCTTCGAGAAACTTCCTATCCTCGGTGTTGAGAAACGCCCCGTCGGCGGGTCCCGCGGCAATCACCGCAATCAATGCCCAGACACTTGAAGTCATGACTTTGGCTCCTCCGTTTGAGAAATTCGATTCTATCAGAGCC